>DASUCX010000047.1:0-2427 GCA_036275855.1 Rhabdochlamydiaceae bacterium | reverse complement strand
TAATTGGAGAGAACGTTTGCTGTTTCCGTTTGACATATCCACTTAGCCATAGAGCTAAGATGGCATAAACCGGGACCATCCATTTCCAATAGTCCCAGCCTCCTAAAGCCTCAACCTGGGTCACAACCATGCCAAAAAAGGCAAGGGCAAGCATGATCAGTCCAACGCTTAGTCGGGCTTTCCAAGGATGTGTAGGTTGCATATGTCTTTGATATACACAAAAGGGGCGTTAAACAACAGCGCCTTTCTCAATATCTAAGACGTGATGGTGGGGATTTTCAAAGAAGGCGGGAGAGGTCAGAAACACTTGTCCGAAGCCGGCGATTTTCTCTAAAAGAGCTTCTCTGCGAGCTCCATCTAAATGGACGCCAAAATCGTCGATGCAAAAGAGGGGAGGGGCCTGATGGCGGTCCTTCAGGTGGTGCCACTGGGCTAGGCGCATCGCGGCAACAGCCGATCGGAGTTGGCCTTGAGAAGCAAACGAGCGGGCCTCTTGTCCATTGATGAGGATTTCGAGGTCATCTCGATGAGGACCAATCAATGTCGTTCCTAAAATGAGCTCTTTAGCGCGATGGTAGAGATAGTTTTCGGTATAGGAGGAGTTGTATTTGATTTCTAAGAGGTCGCTCTGATTGGAAAGCTCTAGCATTCCGGCTTTGAGGCCCTCAATAAGAGTTGTGACGGTTTCTTGCCTTTTTTGTCTGAGATACGCTGCTGAAATGACCATGAGGCTTTCCCATGTTTCAATGGAGGCTGTCGTTTTCTTGCGGAGGAGGAAGTTCCGGTGTTTGACGGCTTTATGATAGCGGGTGAGATGATAGACATAGAGGGGATCGCTTTGCGCGAGATGAATATCCAAAAATCGACGACGCTCAGCAGGAGCGCCGGTGATCAGGAGGACATCTTCAGGGGCCAAGAGGACGATGGGGAGAAGTCCTAAGAGATTGGAAAAATGGGCATAGCTGGTGTTGTTGTAATCGAGCTTTTTAATCTCGCCGTCAAAAGAGAGGCGGATACGCTGGGCGATTCCATCTTTGAGAAACTCGGCTTCAATGAAGAAAAAAGAGGCGTCGTTTTGGATCATCTCTTTGAGGTGGGGAGTTCGAAACGATCGTCCTGTCCCTAAAAGGTAGAGCGCCTCTAAGAGGTTGGTCTTGCCTTGTGCATTACTGCCTCGGATGAGATTGACATCCTGAGAAAAGGAGACATCGGCTTCCGAGTAGTTACGGAAATGCCTGAGGTAGAGTCTTTGGATGAACATTAGACTTCTAGGCGCATCGGCATGATCACAAAATGGGCATTCGTCGAATCGGTGATCAGTCCTGGATTGTATGCATCGCTTAAGGAAAGTTGGATCGTCTCATCGCGGCTGTGGCGCAAAATATCGAGGAAATAGTGGGGATTGAAGGCGACGTCGAGCTTGGGTCCGCCATAATTGACGGTCATGCTCACTTTTCCTTCGCCGATTCCGCCGCTCATGGCTGTCAGATGGAGCTCGCCGGATGTAAAGGTGAATCGGACGGCGCTGCTTTGGTCGCTGGTAAAGAGAGAGACTTGACGCAGGAGCGACATGAGCTCTTCACGGTGCAGGGCAATTGGGTCGCTGGCTTTTTTAGGGATCACGCGGTCGACATCAGGATATTGGCCGTTCAGAAGTTTGGTGATGAGTGTGACGCTTCCGGTCTCGATCGCAATTTTATCTGCAAAGAAGGTGAGCTTCGATTTTTGTTCTTTAATTTCTAAAAGTTTGATCATCTCTTCGACAGCTTTGAGGGGAAGGACATAAGCACCGGTTTGTTCATCGGCAAGATCGACATCAGCGAAAAGACGGGCGAGCCGTTTGCCATCGGTGCCGATAAACGTCGCTAATTTTTGGCGGTGCTGGAGAAGGATGCCATTGAGGACTTGCCGGTTGTCATCGCGAGCCGCGGCAAAGGAGCTGCGGACAAGCATTTCCCGGAGAAGGTTGTTGTCGAGATCGAGAGAAACACCTCCGGAAAGATCGGGAAGAGTGGGGAATTCATTTTTATGCATGCCGCTCATTTTAAAATGGGAAGTCCCGGCAGTGATGTGGGCAGATTCGGGAGTGAGGACGTGGAGTTCAACTTGAGAGGAAGTGAGTTCACGGACGAGCTGGAAGAACTTTTTGGCAGGAAGTGTGATCGATCCTTCTTCTTCGATTTTGCAATTGGCGTAGGCTCGCATACTGACCGTGAGATCGGTTGCACTGATAGTGAGTTGGTTATTGGCTGTTTCTAAAAGGACATTACTCAAAATCGGCAGCGCCGGTTTTGAAGGAACGATGGCTTGGATTTTTCCGATTAAATTGACGAGATCAAGTCTGGGAATGGTGAACTTCATAGCTAGTCCTCTTTCCCAAAAGATACTCGATTCACAAGACTCGTGTCAATAGACCTCTTGCGTATG
>DASUCX010000046.1:0-3794 GCA_036275855.1 Rhabdochlamydiaceae bacterium | reverse complement strand
TGGGTGGTCCGTGAGGGGATCCATTTCGAGGCCATTATTCTGCATTGGGCAGGTAAATGGGGAAAAGAGGTTATCCGCCGCCAATGCCTTCTTGCTTAATGGGTTATAATCTACTGATAATAAGCGTGTTGTAGCTGAAATGATTTCCTGGTATCAGTATTTTCACTCACTTTGTAAAGTTCTATTTCTAATTCAAGAATATTATTTGCGTTTTTATTTAATTATTTTATTCTAGCGTTAACTTAAATTTATAATTATTGGTTTAAAAAAAATTAAACACACTAATTAAATTTTTTATTATTTCATTTCCAACGTAAAATCAATTTTATTTATTAATTTGTTTGAATAATTATAAATATTGTAGTTATAATATATGTACAAACAGAAATTAAATTAAACAAACGAAGTGGAGATTGAAATTATGGCTGGATTAGCAATAAGTAGAGTTAGAACTAGAGCAGTAAAAGCCCCTATGGTGAACAAACGTTTCAATAAGCCTCGTTTATCCGCTCCGGTTAGCCTTGCACTCACCACTCTTGATCATCAAAAAGCTCCGGGTCAAAATTCGAAGAAATGCTTACCGAGAGAGCGTGTTGCGCCTCTGGCTTCTCGACCTGGTCAACTTTGTCTTCCAGCACCCTCTTTTAAGGCATATTCACCAAAAACTCCGGTTGTGCACCTACTCGACATTTTTGATGAAGCATATGCTCAGGGTCAAAGTTCGAAGAAAGACTTACTAAGAGGACATTGTGCGCTTCTGCCTTCATCTGGCCAACCTTGCCTTCCAGCACCCGTTTCTAAACCCGTTTCTAAGGCTAAGGCTGGTTCACCAAAAACTCCGGTTGGACTTGAACTCATGCTTTTAGATAAGCCAAGGGATCAGGGCCCAAATTCGAAGAAAGTCCTAGTCGTAGGAGATACTATGCTTCGGTTGCGACCAGGCGAACGTCGTCTTCTGAAATCACCCGTTCCTATGGCGATTGTTCCGGCTGGTACAAAGCCTGATCAACGAACAGGTCAGAATTCAAAGCTGATGGAACGTTCACTGGTGATAAGTAAACCTTTGGCCCTTACGTCGTCTGTACCTTCTGTAGAAGAAGTAGAAGAGGAGGCCTCGCAGGACCAAACTGATCCTACGGTAGCAGAACCTAAGAAGAGTTTATGGCAGACCGTTACACAGCCTAAGGTGTTAAAGGTTGCTGCAATTATTTTAGGAGTTGCTGCGATGGTTGCTTTGGGAGGAGTTGTGGCTGCCAGTTATTATGCCCCAATCGTTACATTCGCTCAAACACCAGCAGTTGTTCAGGCTGGAAACTTTGTTGCGCACTACACCACGCATCAATTAGTGCCAGCAGCTGCTCAGGCTGGACGCTTTGTTGCGCTCAACACGCACAAATTATTGATCGTCCCTGGATTTGAAAATGTGTGGTTTTTCGCGACAATGGCGATGCATACAGCCATTATTCCTGCAGCGAAAGCAGCTCTCCCGGTTGTTTTGCCGGTGATTAGCACAGCGATTGTAGGAACGCTGGCAGTTCTCGCTACTCTTTATGTCGCAAATAGGGTATGGCAAGCTGTTAAAGGCGTCGTTTGGGGAGCAATAACTGCTGTCGCGCATGCATTTGGAAGAGAACTAGATAAAACTTATGTGGGAATGGCAGCTAAAGCTGTTGTTACTACAGTAGCTGCTCCTCTCATTGAGGCGTTTGAAATGGAAGACTTTGAGGATAAAAAGGAAGAAGCCGTTCCTCAGCCTTCCTTGACCAAGAAGTGGTCAGACGATCTTGGGATTGAAGATGTTAACCAGGAAAATGCGCTCGTTGAAAAGACAAGCAAAAAGCGTGGTGAAAAACCTCAAAGGTCCTTGGCTAATAGGGTCGCTAGCTACGCCTTATGGGCGGCTGTTTTTACGGGTGCCGCATACCTCTATATTTCAAGAGGTAACGCGGGCTTAAATCAATTGCCGGCGCCGCAACCTCTGCCGGTGGTGCCACAACCTCTGCCAATGGTGCCACTTCTATAGCAATTCAAGAGGTAACGCGGGCTTAAACCAATAAGGTTAGGTTATGAAGCGCAGGGAATGTCCCTGCGCTTTTTTGTTACAAAAATTCTCACGATTTTTTGGTTCAAATATTAATCATCAGTTTTTTTTTCCGTTTTTCGTAGAAAAAGAGGATGGGCAAAATCAAGGCTGTTGTGGCGAGAACAACTGCCGACAGGGGATAGATCGTCCCATTGTAGATGGCTCCGGAAAGTCCGACGACAAGCGCAGCGATAAACAAGCGGGCGCTTGTCAAAAGGCTCGCTGCGATTCCTTTGATATCCGGGAGAATTTCCATGCTTTCAGGGAAATAGAGGCCGATGATCCAGTTCGCTCCGAAGGCATAAATCACCATTCCCAGCGTGAGTAGGATGGGTTCTTGGGGAGCGAGCACCGTTGCCAAGGCGAGAATGATCCCGCCGCCAATGCAAGAAAAGAGCCCTGACCGTTTGATCTTGTGAATCCCCCATTTTGCAATGCCCTTGTTAAGGCATAAACTTCCAGCGACCCACCCGCCTAAAATTGAGCCTTGAATGAAAGGGAACACGGTTTTGCTCATCCCCAGCTCTTTGACGAAGAGAATCGATGTCCCTGAAAGGAACGCGATATAGCCGGCAAAAAGAAGGCTTGTAGCGGTTGTGAGCTGCCAAAAAGGCAGGCTGGTAAACGCCCGCTTAAAATCGTGCAAAATAGTCTTAACACGTAGAGGAATCCGTTTTTCTACAGGATGCGTTTCTTTGAAGAAAAACAGGCAGACTACAAAGCCAAGCAGCACAAACAGCACAATGGCTAGGAAGTTCGATCGAAATCCATAGACGTTATTGAGGTAGCCACCGAGCATTGGAGCTGCCGCCATGATGAGTGGAACAATTGTGTTGAGGTTATTTGTCGCTGCAATTGCTCGTTCTTTTTGGAAGGCATCGAAGATGATGGCTGTGCCGAGTGTGAAGCAGCCTCCGCTTCCTAAGCCCTGTAAAATCCTTCCCCAGAGCATTTGATCGATGTTTTGAGAAAAGAGAGCAACGATGCTTCCGAGGAGAAAGAGTCCCAAAGAAGCGAGGATCGGCTTTTTGCGGCCAAACGCGTCGGATAGCGGTCCCCAGAGCGGCCCTGAGAGGCAAATGCCGACGAAGTTCCAGGTCAAAAGTCCTTGGATGGCGCTTTCAGAAACCGAAAACCAGGCCATCATGTCAGGGAAAGCAGGCAAATAGATGTCGGTTTCAATGCATGCCGCGATGAATACGGTAATGATCAGAAATAGGTATCTAATCTCGGTTTTTCGATCCATAGGATCAGCAGTATGCCTGATTCGGTGAAATATTGTAAGGGTATTATCTGGTGTGCGAACACTTCGCTGTAAAAAAATAAAATTTTGTTCTACTATGATGGCGTAAAAATAATAGGGTTATGCCTACGATATCGGAATTTTTTGGAATTGTGATTTTGATGTTTTTTGATGACCATGCTCCTCCTCATTTTCATGCGAGATACGGGGCTTGTAACAGTATCTCTTGATACTTATTCAAAGATAGTCATACATTATCAAAATGAATAAGTTTATTAGCATACAACAAGCGGCCATTTTCTTAGGTGTTTCCACACAAACACTTCGTCGATGGGAAAAAGCCAGAAAAATCAAACCATCCCATCGAACGCAAGGCGGACAGCGTCGTTACGACATTACAAAGCTCCATCCACAAAGGATCATTGAAGACAAATCCCAGCAACTCCCGACCATTGCGTATGCTCGAGT
>DASUCX010000045.1:0-4789 GCA_036275855.1 Rhabdochlamydiaceae bacterium | reverse complement strand
TTTCTTTGGCAGTAAGGAGTTCCATTTGCATCTCGACCCGATTGAAAACAAGGGCCGGACGATCATGGCACGTACTACAGGCGTCATGCAAAAGAGGAAATAGTGTATCACAAAAATGTCGGTCAGCAGCCGCTAACTCCAACATGCGATAGACGCGACGGGTTAATTGGATCTGGCTTGTTCCGCCATCGGTATAGTCTTTAGAGGCTTTTAACCGTTCCAAAAAGAGACTTAATTTCCCACGTTCTTCATGGTACAAAAGTGAGTTGTAAAAAGCGGGACAAGCACCGTCTTTTGGTAATCGATCTGATTGATTCTCGCAGAATTTAGAGAAATTTTTCTGATATTCAGTGAGCCACAAAACAAGAGTCTGCTCAAAGCTCTCCCCGGCATCTTCTATTTGAGCTTCAAAGTTAGCAGCTTGTGCAGCAGCTTCTACACCGCGCGCAGCTTCTATACGTTCTGCACGGCGTGCAGCTTCTGCACGGAGTCCAGCAATTTGCCTTTCGAGGACTTCACCAGGTACACGATTCCCAGTAAAGTCGAACCGACAATGCTCATGCAGATCGGCTAAACAATCAGGGACAGTTCTAAGACCATTATTGCAAAACACTGCTTCTCTTAAATTGGAAAGATTACCAATCTGCCAAGGCAGCGGTGCAAGAGAACCAAAAGGGGTGACAATATGGCCGTCAAGAGGGCAGTTACGTATATGTAGTTTTTCTAACTGATAGAGCCGACAGATTTCAGGCCGTACAATTGTTGGCCCAGATATACAAAGCTCTGTAAGATTTTGTAGACTTCCAATTTCACCCGGTAGCGTTATACCATCAACGCTCTCTATACTCAACTTTGTTAATTGGGTCAATCTACCAATTTCAGGTCCCAGGCTGATATGATTACGACAGCCCTGGATAACCAGCTTTTTCAGGTTAGGGAGAGAATAAACTTCAGGAGGCAGTGTTTTAAAATTACCCTCAATAAGATAAAGCTCTTTCAGCTGGGTCAATTGGCTCAATTGGGAGGGGAGTTCCCTGTGACCAGTAAACTTCAACCCCTCTATCCGATTGATCGCCTGTCGATTTTGATCGATCCATGCGTCAAATTGCTTCCCCAGGCTCTCAAGATTTCCAGCACGTCCAATAACACAATTAACAACACAAGAGGCAGGAATTCCCGTTGCAATGGACAGTGTATTCCATAGTGAAAGCATATCACGCTGAGTTCCTTGGGGGCACTTATCTACAAACCCAGATTCGACCCGGTATGTCGTGGCCAAGCGTCCGGCAAGAGAGCAGAAGGCGGAGGTGTGAGAAACATATGAACTAAAGCGATGAAAATATTCAGCGGCCACTACCCTGGCCCGTCGACCTATATCTCTAGATTCTCTAATTATTACATCAAACTCATTTCCTATTCTTTCTATTATCGACATTTTTGCCTCATGTTTGTTAAAAATTATAATAATTATACATAAATAAGTATTTGCTTTAAACAACAGATATTATTTTAATTTTACATTTAAATTATCACGTAACCAGTTAACATCTAATTACATATGGTTTGTTACGGCAAGGCTAATCTCTGTACACAACAAAAAATGATTTGAATTTTTACCCGGGAAAGTCATAACGTCCCCGCAGAGCGGGGAGCTTGAATGACTGTGAGCAGCCCTAAGGGCTGCCAGTTAGTTAATGCTTACTAAATCTCCAGGCCAAGCTTTGGGAGTCCACTGGTCAAATCAGTGGTTTACCTATCGTAAATTATGCATTTTTTGTCGTGTACTGAGGCAATTTTAATATCATATCTAGCTTATTTTAAATCGGTTACAACATAAATCTTGCACTTGACACATCAATCTGCTAAATTCGAGGAAAAAGAGATCGTTATAATGCCCATTTGGGAGCCCAAGTCGGAGTTTTGCAACCAACTCGAAGGAGGTTTTATGCATCTACAATTGACAGAAGCCGTGAGCGCGGCGCTACAAAACGCCATCGAAGAAGCCCAGGCAAACCGCCTGACAGAAGTGTCTGATCTTCATTTACTTAAGGCTCTTTTTGAAGACCCGCAGGGCTACTTTTCAACCTTTGCCGCTGCAAATCAGCTCAGCCGCGAAGAGCTGCTGGAAAAGCTCGACAAGGCAATCAAAAAATTACCAACCTATATGGGATCCCCTCAGCAACCTGCCATTTCTTCTGCAGTCCAAGCACTCTTTCAAGAAGCCCAAGCAATCGGTAAAAAATGGAACGACTCGTATATCGCCAGCGACCATCTGCTGCTTGCTTTTTGGCACAAAGGAAAAGAGCCTTTTGCTAGCTGGAAAAACAAATTATCCGTCCCAGAGGTTGAACGTAAAATCAAAGAAATCCGAGGAACTATGCACATCGATTCTCCCACGGCAGAACAAGCCCTTCAAACGCTCGACAAATATTGCAAAAACCTAACAGCGCTCGCTAGAGAAGGAAAACTCGATCCTGTCATCGGAAGGGATGAAGAGATTCTGCGTACTATGCAGGTACTTTCCCGGCGCACGAAAAACAACCCTCTTCTAATAGGAGAACCCGGCGTCGGTAAAACCGCCGTTGCCGAAGGTCTTGCCCAGCGCATTATCCATGGAGACGTCCCTGACTCTCTTAAAGGGCGGCAACTTTTTGCTCTCGATATGGGAAGTCTGATTGCCGGAACAAAATTCCGGGGGGAATTTGAAGAACGATTGAAAGGCATTTTGCAAGAAGTCGAAAAAAGCGAAGGCAACATCCTCCTCTTTATCGATGAAGTCCATACCCTCGTCGGCGCAGGAGCCTCGGAAGGCGCTATGGATGCCGCGAATCTTCTCAAACCGGCCCTTGCTAGGGGGACGCTCCATTGCATCGGAGCCACCACTCTCAATGAGTACAAAAAGTACATTGAAAAAGACCCGGCTTTAGAGCGCCGCTTTCAGCCTGTCGTGATTGAAGAGCCTTCCCTTGAAGACGCCATTGCGATTTTACGGGGCCTTCGAGAGCGGTATGAGATCTTCCATGGGGTCCGGATCACAGAGCCGGCAATTCATTCCGCTGTCTTTTTGTCTAGCCGTTACATCACCGACCGGCAGCTTCCAGATAAAGCGATCGACCTGATCGATGAAGCAGCCAGTCTGATCCGGATGCAGCTTGGCAGCTTGCCGCTTCCGATCGATCGGAAAGAACGGGAACTTTCTAGCCTCATCGTGAAACAAGAGGCGTTAAAACGGGAAGATTCTCCTGCAGCGCTTGCTGAAGCAGAAAAAATTGGGAAAGAAATTGCCCATCTGAAGGAAGAACTCACTCTTTTACGACAACGATGGAATGAAGAAAAAAAACTGATCGATTCTCTCAAAAACAAAAAGAACAGTCTTGAACAATTTAAATTTCAAGAGGAAGAGGCTGAACGGTCCGGCGATTATAATAAAGTCGCTGAGATCCGCTACAGCCAAATCCCCGCTGTTAAAAAAGAGGTGGACGAAATCCAAAAAAAACTCGGCGGCCAAAAAGAACGTCTGCTGCAAGAAGAAGTCGATGATCAGTTGATCGCCCAGATCGTCTCGAAATGGACTGGCGTTCCCGTGCAAAAAATGGTTGAAGGAGAAGCTTCAAAACTCATGAACTTGGAAAAGGTCCTCGGCGAATCGGTTATCGGACAGCCTTTTGCCATCCAAGCCGTCAGCGAAGCGATCCGCAGATCCCGTGCGGGATTAAGCGACCCCAACCGGCCTGTTGGAGTTTTTCTCTTCGTTGGACCGACCGGCGTCGGCAAAACCGAGCTTGCCAAAGCCCTCGCCCGCCAGCTGTTCAATCAAGAAGAGGCAATGATCCGTCTTGACATGTCCGAGTACATGGAAAAACATACCATCTCTAAGCTCATCGGATCACCTCCGGGCTATGTCGGCTACGATGAAGGCGGCCAGCTCACAGAAGCGATCCGCCGGCGTCCTTATAGCGTGATCCTTTTGGATGAGATCGAAAAAGCCCATCCCGATGTGTTCAATATCCTCTTGCAGATCTTTGATGATGGTCGTCTGACCGATAGCAAAGGAAGGACCGTCAATTGTAAAAATGCTCTCTTTATTATGACATCAAACTTGGGTTCTAGCGAACTACTGACTCAGCTCAGATCGAAACAAATTCAAAAAGAAGAAATTTTAAAGTTTTTAGAACCGATCCTTCAAAACCATTTCAGACCTGAGTTCCTCAACAGGCTCGATGACATTCTGCCGTTTCTGCCGCTCCAAGAAAAAGATATGGAAGCCATCGCTGCCATCCAGCTCAAGTCTGTCAAACATCGCCTTGCCGAAAAAGAGATCAAGCTCCAGTGGACCCACGTTCTGGCCCATCTAGCAGAAAAAGGGTACGATCCCATCTACGGCGCACGACCTTTAAAACGACTCATCCAAAATGAAGTCGTGAACATGCTCTCGAGCGCCCTCTTGCAGGGGAGAATCTTACCCAACCAGACGGTAGAGCTGAAAATGAAAGAAGGAGCGATCTCTTTTTAGAGACTGTTAGCGTTGACCAAGCGTGCAATACCGCTCTCCAAAAGTTAGCCAAACCTGATCAATTTATGATCAAATGAACAACTTTAGGTCGAGAGCTATCATGCTCTCGTTTTAATTTCCTGATGCTGCGAAAATTTCGCTGTTTTGCCCCCGCAATGTGGAAACCACACCACTAGGCGAAACACACCAGGCCCATCGCTCCTTAACAGAGCCGAGGTCCGAGCCGGACACTATCGAAGCTAACGCTTCTTTTTTTTCTTTAAGATCCCACAGGAT
>DASUCX010000044.1:0-3885 GCA_036275855.1 Rhabdochlamydiaceae bacterium | reverse complement strand
CTTTCTTAAGCTCCGGACAGCTCGAGATCCCCGTCAGCGCCAAATTTTGGCTTACCTCCCCTCGATCTTGAAGATGACCTATGAGCATCAAGATGTCGACCTCAAATCTAACCATATGATCTTTTCAAAGCGCGCCGAAAGAGAGCGTGCCTATGCACAAGAGACCTACACCCCTCAAAGCAAGGGCGAAACCAAACTGCTCAACACCCTAAAAACCATAGGAAAATTATCCCTTCAAGCCATTCCCGATTTAGGAATTGATCCTACAAAACAGGACATTGCAACACAAGAGGCCCTTAGAGAACTGAAAGAAAGACACCCGCAAGCGAACGAAGAAGAACTTGCTGCTCTGGCTTTTGGCCATTCACAGATGCAGCTCAAATACCTGCGCAAGCACCAGATTCCAGAATTGACCTACGAACAGGTACAGTGGCTACATCCGGATAATTTTTGCCACCTCAAGCACCCTCATCAGCTCATGCGAACAAACGATAAGAAGGTAGAGTACAGCTTAAAGAAAAAGAGCGATATCTCTTACCTCGAACCCGAACAGGGCCATTTAATTCCCTCGATCAATCCGGATTTCTATTCGGAATTGACCGAAAAGCAGCACATTGAACATGTGCCTCCTGAACATGTCGATAAAATTAATCCCAAATACACCTGCCATTTGCAGCCGAGTCAGATCAAACAGGGCATCAAGACTGCAACCCTTCTCAATACGTTTAAAAAGGCTTTCCTTCCTCAGGACTGGAAAAATGTACATGGCAACCTGCTCCAAGAGATTCCCGCTCAATATGTCATCAAATCCCATATCGAAGAGATTAATGATCCTCTCATCATTCAACAACTTGATACCATTGCCTCCTCAATCTACCTATCCCAGTGGGCCTCTTGGCTCACTGAAAAACAGATTCCACATCTATCGTCAACACAAACCCGTCTGATTCCCCACATCAATCCTCAACATTACAAATATCTCACACACCCCACCCTGATCCAAGCCGTCGATCCAAAGCATACCGACAAGCTCTCCCCTGGCCATGTCGAGAACCTCCTTGACTCTCAGATTAAAGGAATCAAAAACTTAGATACCCTGAAGAAATTTAGCCCCTCTTTTAAACAAGATGCACAATGGAAGGCGGTGCATGGAAATCTCCTCTCAGGAATTCCCGCCCAGCATGTTACTCAGTCTCAGATTGAAGAAATTGACGATCCTCGAGTCATTCAACAACTCGATACCATTGCCTCTACCTACCTATCCCAGTGGACCTCTTGGCTCACTGAAAAGCAGATTCCTTATCTGGAGTCGAAACAAACCAATCTTATTCCCTTCATTAATCCTCAACATTACAAGCATCTCAAAGATGCTGCCCTGATCCAAGCCGTCGACCCACAGCATATTGACAAGCTCTCTCCTCACTGCGGAGAGCACCTCAAAGCCTCTCAAATTCAAGGCATCGAAAGCTTACAAACTTTGCAGAAGTTTAAGTCCTCTTTTAAAAAAGATGAACACTGGAATGCAGTGAGCGGAAATTGGATTACAGAAATACCCAAAGAGAAGGTCAAACAGCATCATGTTCTAGAAGTGTCCGACCCCAATACACTTTCTTCATTTGAACCAAAGTACATTGCTCGGTGGACCTCCTGGCTTTCTGATGCGCAGATCAACAAGCTCAAAACCCCGTCTCTCATTCAGTCTCTCTCTTTTTGGCAAGGGCTCATGATACTCACAAAAGAGCAATCTCACCACCGCACCTATTTTCAACAAAAGATCGAAACCACTGCCCGCTACCTCTTCGGTTATCTGTCAAAAATTGCCCTAACGACAAGAATCGCCGCCCTTCTTCAAATCGGTCCACTCTGTCAAAAATATGCAGATCGATTAGACTCCTTCTCCACCGTCCAATAGCCAGCGGTACAAAGGTATACAATGCACGGTTTGTTTATCGTTATGTATGATCTCCTCATAGCTTTTGGTTAGGAGGATCCCTGTTGAAAGATCAAGCTCTTGCAGACATTCTAGAAGGCTGGAAAGTTCCCGTTGTTTAGTTTTTTCATCCTCAAGATCACTAAAGCAAACTTGTATCGCTTGTTGAGGTTTGCCCAATTCCGTAACGAGGAAATCGACTTCTCCTTTATTTTTATAATAAAATACCTGTTTGTTGCGACGCCGTAATTCTATATAAACAATATTTTCCACTAATCGTCCCCAATCTTCCCGCTCTGAGAGCAAGGATACAGTACGTAAACCGTTGTCAATCAGATAAACCTTTTTAGGATCACGTGTTTGTACTTTCATATTTAAATGATAGCGACTCAGCTCAAATGCTAAATAAGCTTCAGCAAGATAGCTTGAAAGAGTTGCCGCCAAATCGGTAGAAATCTCAAAGGCCTTTTTAATTGCCGAGTAAGAATGAAGGCAGGCGATGTTAGTCAAATACCAGGAAACAATTTGGTTCAAAGCCAAATGATTTAAAATCTTGTGGCGGTTTAGCACATCGCGCAATACGATGTCACTTAAATATTGTTTGAGCAAATCAATCCGTTCTTCTTCTGTATCTAGCAAGGTAGGTTTTGGGAAGCCTCCCCATCGCATATAATGGCAGAGTTCATGTAGCCATTGTCCTTCACTGATGGGTTTTTTACCTCGGAAAGAGACAAATTCCTTAAAGGAAAGAGGCCAAATAGCTTTTTCGATCACACGGCCGCTAATGGCGGTAGCAAATTCAGAACTCAGTAAGCGAGATGACGAACCCGTTACAATGATCCCAAATTGCTTCATGTCGACAGCCTTGCGCACCCATTTTTCCCAACCCTCTACATATTGTACTTCGTCAAGAATAACAAGCCGTGGAGAATAACCCCGTTCTTCCTCAAATAAAGAGATCAAAGTTTCAATGTCGCGCGCTGTTGCACCTGCAAGACAAACTGGATCTTCAAAATTATAATAAAATGTCTCTTTCAAAAGATCAGCTTCCCGTGCAATTTGAAGCGCCGTAAAAGTTTTTCCAGAACGGCGCACCCCAGTTAAAGCAAGACAAAGCTCTTTGGGAATCCGTATGACAGAAGATCTGATTTGCAAACTCTGACTTTCACGCATGAACCAGGTCAGCCAATCGCGCAAAGATTTTATAAGTTCGTTTCGGTTAATCATACCATCATTTTAACCAATCCATCCGTTAAATAGAAGGGTTAATATATAAATGGCTAACTATCAACTAGTTGAATAAAACAGCAAATTCACATTTTTCAAGCCGAACGCATTATAAATTTAATTTTTAGTTGCTGTTTTGGCAAAAACCATTTTATGATGTTTGTCCATATGACAACAGCACAATGGATAGAGAATGCTCTTGCCAACCAGATCATTGAGGCAGCCATTGAAGTCCATGCGGTTTTGGGTGGGCCTGGATTGCTTGAAACTGTCTACGAGTCGGCCCTGTCTCATGAGCTTTGTTTACGAGGCATCCGCAGCCAGAGGCAGCTTCCTATTCCGGTGCGTTACAAAAATAGCGAAGTCAGGACGCCGCTTTTTTTAGACATTTTAGTTGAAAACAAACTCATTATCGAAGTGAAGGCAACGTCTCAAGACTATCCATTCTACCATGCACAGCTGATGACGCATCTCAAACTCGCTAAAATCCCTCATGGGCTATTGATCAACTTCGGGAAGAAAGAGCTCAGAGACGGACTGCACTACATGATAAATTCATGATACTATCGTTGCGTTCCTAAGAGACTTCAAAAACAAATTGCGGGATTGCAAGAAAGTGACTGAGAAGTAAAATCTTGTCTCAGGAAGGAGCGCTCATGGCAGGTCTGGTCGATTTTAAATTCAAGTTTGTCAATCTGAAACAAAATTTGGACTTACGCGTCGCAGTG
>DASUCX010000043.1:0-6178 GCA_036275855.1 Rhabdochlamydiaceae bacterium | reverse complement strand
TTTATCTGCCTTACAGAGCTCTGACCAAGAAACATTTGAATATAGTACAAAACACGCCTCTTAAAAACTTTAGCTTTGCGAGGGGTATTTATAAAAAAGGAGGTTTATATGACTGCTAGTCTACAAAAGTATATATCTATTGAGGAAAGTATCTGCCTGCATCCGGCTTGGTATGGAAAAATTCCGGGGCTCGTCGCTGAGAAAAAATTAAGAGGGAAAGCCCCCTATACCTATCTTCTACGCGACGGCGAAGTAAATTCTCATTACTACGCGACCTTTGCCTGTCCGGATGGGTCTGTTAGGCATCAACCGTTTACCGTAACTGTGGGCCCCTACGAATGGCATCTTGAAAATTATGATCCACGAGGACCCTTTCGGGATGAAACGATTTTAGATGTGATTCACTTCATTATGCATTGCAAAAAGGAAGAATGCACCCCTCTCAGCGAATTAAAATGAGTGATACCTGCCGCATTTCAAACGGGGGGATGAAGGATTTGATCGTTCTTTTTCTCCCAATCGCCTTAATTTCTTTATCCAGCGCCTTTCTTTTTTTTCTGGAAAAGCTGTTTTTTGTCCGTTTAGGCGATGGCGTCATGGAAGCTGCAGTCAACGTCTCTTTCATTTGCCGCATATTCCAAGTTTCTTGCACCCTTCTTGCGATGATGGCACAAGTTTTTGTCGGCAGGCTCTATGGCGCTCAAGAGTGGAAAGCTATAGGACCTACGGTTTGGCAATTCATCTGGTTTTCTTTGCTTTCTATGATTGTAACCGTTCCCGCTAGTCTTATCTATGGAAAGTACTATTTACAAGGAACAAGTTTTGAAGCCTTGGCAACGCCCTATTTTCATTTCATCATCGGGATCAACTTTTTGTACCCTCTAGGGGCTGCCCTATCCTGTTTTTATCTTGGCAGAGGCAAAACTAAAATGGTTGTTTTTGCAAGACTTGGAGCTGAGACTTTGACAGCGATCTTGGCTTATTTTTTGATTTTTGGAAACGGTATTATTCCTGCTATGGACTTAATGGGCGGAGCAATCAGCACGTTAATTGGTCAGGGATCATTTTGTCTCTTACTGCTGGCAATGTTTCTTCGGCATGTTGAATTCGGATCTCGCTTTTTTCAACTCAACATTAAGTTGTTCTGGGAATGTGTCCAGCCAGGCCTTTTAAGGGCTATCAGCGCTGCCTCTATTTTAACAAGCTGGTCGTTCACTTCCCATCTGATGGTCGCCAAGGGAGAAAGTTATTTATTGATTTTATCGATCGGTGGAACTTTATTCGCTTTTTTCTCTTGTCTTGCCGATGCCATTTTGCAAGGTATGACGACCGTTGTTTCTCAGCTGTTAGGAGCCAAAAAATACTCCTTGTTGAAAAGAGCCTTTCGTTCTGGTGCTTTTCTGGCTTTGATATTGAGTGTTTTGCTGGCGATCCCTCTACTTTTATATCCTATCCCCTTATTCAATCTGTTGTTTCCTGGCAGCTCGCTCGACCCTGTCTCCATTCATAAATTGTTTAGCGGGATCTGGCTATGTATCAGCTTTTTGATTTACAACTACCTTTCGATGAGCTTTGTCTTAGCTTTTAAAGACACCCGATTTTCTCTTTTTATGGGAATTATGAGTTGGATTAATGGATACCTTATAATGTCTTTAGCGATCAAAAAAATAGGCATTGCCGCAAATCAATTTTGGATTGTTTTAGCTATCATGCATTTTTTAAGTGCTTCCTTCTATTTTATGCGAAGAAGATGGTTAATTTCTTCTCTGGGGAGAGAAGATTCGCTTGAACTTACCCCTTAGTGATAAAGAACTGAAATTTAAGGAAAATTAATATGAACAGCAAAAACCAAAAAGATTACGAAATCTCCACTGACAATATCTTTGCTAATCTAGGCCTAGAAGATTCTGAAGAACTTCTTACAAGAGCTAGACTTATGCATGAACTTGGATTACTTATTAAATCAAGTAAACTCTCCCAAAAACAAATCGCCCAAAAATTAGGGATTTCTCAGCCTAAAGTATCCATGCTTATCTCAGGAAAATTCAATGAATTTAGCACTGAAAAATTGATGCATTATCTTTCTTTAATCGGATGTTACGTTGAAATCAGCATTCAAAAACCCAGAACTAGAGGATTATTTTCTCGAAGAGGACATATTGCTGTTGTCTGAAGATCAAATAATGCCTAGAACTAGAAGGGTTCCGAGAAAGTAAAGCAAAATAACAATGATCTTTTGAATGAAGACGATTGTGACCTTCTTTAACAGCATCAGTCCTAAGAAAACCCCTGCCAAAGCTCCGACAATTGCCACCCCAAACAGAGCTTTATCAATCTGAACAAACAGCCGGCCAAAGCTCCAGCTGTAGATCACAATTCTGAAAAGATCGACCACGGCGCCAATCAGGGCATTGGTGCCGATGAACGCTTCTTTCCCCATCTGTGTATTAACTAAGAAAATACTCCGGATGGCTCCTTGATTTCCTGAAAGGCCACCGAAAAAGCCGCTCAGTATTCCTCCCAAGATGAGGTTTTTGAAACGGATTTTGTGGGAAAACATTTCCATGGTTGCGAACAAGATCAAAAGCAGTCCAATGCAGAGGTGTAAAATCGAAATCTCTCCTTGAATATAAAAAACAGTGTATTTTTTCAGCGGAGCAAATTGAGAGAGCGTTTGCAGAGCTAAGGCCCCCGGAATCACTGCAACGAGAGCAGGGATTCCAAAGTAGATGACAATTTTCCAGTCGATGGCTTTCCATAGGAGCCCTGTTCTGAGCAAACTATGCACCAAATGCACAACGGCCGTCAGCCCAATCGCAATCGGGAGAGGAAAGAATATCGCAATGATTGGCATGAGGATCGTCGCAAGCCCAAACCCCGAATAGAACGTCACCAAAGAAGCTAAGAAAGCGCTAAGTGCGATGAGAAGATACTCCATGCAATGCCATATAGCATAGAAGCGATGTACGATTCAAGACGAGGTCATGTAGCGCAATCCAGCCTCACCAACCTGGATTTGAAAAGAATTGCCGCTTCGATAAGAAGCGGCAAGTTCCTCATCATGGCAAATCACTAAAGCAGTCAATTGGAATTCATCAATCAGTGCACGCAAGAATTGAAAGACCATTTGCGCATTGATAGGATCTAACGTCGCTGTCGGTTCATCTAAAAAAAGAATCGAAGGTTGCTTTTGCAACGCCATTAAAAGAGCTAAAACCTGCCTCTGCCCTCCTGAAAGAAGACGAACCGGTTTGTGATAATCAATCCCGAATCTCTCAATGAAGGGGGGAAGAAAAGGGGTTGCTTGAAACCCTTTCAAAAAAGAAGGACGACTCTGCAGTTTGGCAAATTCCAAATTTTGTAAAAAACTAAACTGATCGGCAATCATTTCATCGAAACGCTGGGAAATAAGAGCGATCTCTTTTCTCAAAGTTTTGACATGAGAAATCGGATAGGCTATTCCTCCAATCTCAACACTCCCCGTCAGATCTGCAGATAGATCTCCTCGCAACGCAGCTAATAGAGTCGATTTGCCACACCCATTTTTTCCTGAAAGGGTATGCAATCCTCCTTTTTCAAGTTCAAAAGAAAGATCGTGAAAGAACAGCTGCTTTCCAAACTTAAGTGAAAAATCTTTAATCTTAAGCACCTTCCTATACTCCAAGGTGATCGGTTGCAAAACGGACTTTGGCTTGCCTAGAAAAAACCCAGATTGCCAAGATCATCACGGCTTGAAATGCATTGAAATACCTGAGAGAAAACCCGCATTTAATCAACGCATGCTGCAAGACAAAAAACAAGGCTGTTCCCAAGAAAGGCGCCATTAAATTCGGCTGCTGCTTGTCTATAAACACCTTGCCCAGCATCAATGAAGTGATGCCTAGCAGAACAATCCCATAATTCATCGTCACATCGACAAATCCGTTGGCAGTGGCAAATAAATAGCCAGAAAGCCCAGCTGTCGCTCCCCCGAGAATTGTTCCAAAAATCACCACATATTTTGTCGAAACATGATGCCTCTTGAAAAAGAGAGGATTATTGCCATAGATCGCAAAAGCATAGCCTAATTGACTCCGCAACAAAAGATAGGAAACAGACACTAGAGCGGCAGAGATAACGATCAGCATCGTCCAACCGACTTCAAACGATGGCTTAATACTAAGGAGTGCTCCTTTCAATGCAAATTGAACAATCCCATGAAATAGTCCATTGACTATGATAGCAGCCAAAAGGAAAGGAAGCTTACAGAGCTGATTGAGCATCCCCGTCAGAGCTCCGACAACAGCTCCCCCGCTGATCGCAATAAAATAGGAAACAATCCCCTCTGATGCCGTCAATCCTCCCATGACAGCGCCAAATAAATAGGCGCTCTCTAAACTCAAATCAGGCACTTTCATCAGAGATATGGATAGATACGCTCCTAGGATCAGCGGAAAAAATAAAAGAGTCTGATGAAAAATCGATTCAATCATGTTTCAGCTCCTGCAGAAATCCCATCTCTTTCATTCGGTTTTCATCAATTTTAAAGATAAATGATTCAGGAGAAGGAGTGGTGATCGGGATGTCTTTCGGAAGCTTCTTTTCATCCAAAATCAAAAGAGCTTTCTTAGCCGCTTCTTCCCCGTAGATCGATTCGCTAATCCCGTAGGCATACGGCACCCCCCTTTCTGCTGAATCGAGATCACTGGCAATCAAAAGTTTGCCTTTTTGATCACAGAGTTTGACCAGTACGTCAAGCCCAGAGATCACCGTATTGTCCTTGATGACCAAAACGGCATCAGCCTCTTCAATCAATGGCGCTGTTTTCAAGAGAATTTCATTCGTCTTGAAAATTTCCACCGTTTTGAGCTTAATCCCCATGCGAGTCAAAATTGTTTCAATTTCCTCTTTATTCGAAGTCAGACTAGCTGAAGACGGATCGTAGACAAGCAGCACTGTTTTAGCTTTATCGTTTAAGATTTCCAGCTCTTTGGCAAAATCCGTCGTCTCTTTCACTCCTGTGAGCTGATTACCAGACGTGACTTCCGAAACCGCCAGACCCATCTCTAATGGAAACTCGACTGCTGTAAAAACAATCGGCGTTGAGAGCTTCTTTTTCTCAAACACCTCTTTCATTGTACAACTAGCTTGCGTAGCAATGGTAAAAACAAGATCATAGTCTCCTAAAGCAATCTCTTCGGCTTCGCTGCGCATTAAGGTCTTATTCCCAAGTGCGTTATAAGTCTTAACCGTGAACTTCTGCTGGCAATTTGCTTCCATCATTTCGACAAATCCTTTTTCGATTTGCTCTAAACTCGGATGTGTCATGGGAGTCAAAATGGCAATTTTGCACTCCTCTTTCTTAAAAGTGAGCAGACTAACAGTGACTAGACAAATGAGGGCAAAAACAAGAATAAAATACTTCATAAAATCTCTCCAAAATTTTGTTAAATTGAATAAAGACTAGCGTTAGCGTCGCCAGCGAAAGAAGGAAACAAAAATTAAGAAAGACCTATGTCTCATAGTTCAGACTCTAAAAATGATTTCAGCTTAGGATCAATAACCTTCAGCGCGTTCGACCCTCGAGTGATTTGAGAAATGCTAACATTGCACACCTTTGCAATTTCCCTCTGGGTCAATTTACCTTTCACAAGCGCTTGAATAATCACATAACGAGATGCCAAAAGTTCCTTTTCCTCTAAAGTTAAAAAAAGATCGAATAGATTTTCTAACTCTTTCTCTGACTTGAGTTTACAGCAGAGTTTTACAAAACCTTTCCAGTCTTTCCCCATATTCTCGTAATGTTACAACATTACACCAATATTCGTCAACACTCAAAAAAATTAAATTAACTTGAAACGGGGGACGGTATGCCCTTCCCACTCGACCATTTCAAGAAAAGAACTTAGAGGCCGGACCCAAAACTCGTTTGCTCCATACAAAGCTCGGTAGATGACCATCTCTTGATGGGTCTCGCTATGGCGTCCAATGCCGATCACTTCATACCGGTTGCCTTTGTAATGTTTGTAGGTGCCTAACGCCAGCTTTGTGGCAGCTTCTGAAAAAGGGGCAAGCATAATTTCTCCTATTGTTACTATCTGAAAGATAAATAACAGTTATAAGCATCGAGCTCGGTTGACATTGGATCTGCAAGCAGGCGGCAAGCAACTCCGATTGCCTGCATCGCTTGATGAGCCTG
>DASUCX010000042.1:0-4771 GCA_036275855.1 Rhabdochlamydiaceae bacterium | reverse complement strand
TACTCCAAGGCCGTGGTTACCTGCAGAACAGACAGCCACGCCTCTCTTACGTTCCTCTGTATTAAGAGTGGATAAATAGAAAAAACCTCCTCGGATTTTGAAAGAGCCGGTGAGCTGTAGGCATTCAAGTTTTAAGTAGATTGGTTGCCCTACGAGCTTTGAAAGCTCGGGCGAGTATTCAACGGGAGTTTTTCGAATTTTTCCTTCGAGGAATTTGATAGCTTGTTCAATGAGATGCTGCATAGCGGTGTCCTTGAGTTTGGAGGTATGGTTCAACATGATTTTTCCTTCAAATAATTGTATACAGTTGCTCGAGAAATCTGCAGAACATCTGCGACATAGGAAGCCGCATTTTTCGTCTCAAAGGCGCCTTCTTTTTTCAAAGCAAACAAAAGCTTTTGTTTCTCAGCTCGATCAAGAGAGTCCAGACATAAGCCATGATTTTTGAGGTAGGTGGACACGTAAACATTGATCCTTTCTCGCCAATCGTTTTTAAAGAGGAAATCATCAGGCTGCTGTACTTTAGATTCGATTAGGCCGCGAATTAAATCATGCATTTGTTCCCACCTTGAGATATCCAGATTGATGCAGAATAACCCGATTGGCTTTCCAGCTTTATTTCTCAATACAGCTGAGACGGACTTCATTTTTCTTCCATCCCAGTTAATCTTAAAATAGGGAGGAAATACGTCATGGGAATGTGATAGCTGTGCCGTTTCGTCGAGAAGTGATTCATCTCCAATTTTGCGCTTTGAGAGGTTATTGAAAATAGCCCCTATGCATTTTGTCTTGAAATTATGGATGACCACCTCAGCATGAGGGAAAAGAAGCAAGCTGATGGATTCCGCTATGCGTTTGTAAGAATCTAGTTCAGATGGCATACCGATTCTCTTTTATTGAATAGACATAATGGTCTATTTGAGACTTTTTTGTCTATTTTCTTTGAAAACCATTAATTTTTGGCGCCCTGGCTGGCAAGCATCGGCAACCTCAAAATCTGACAAAAAAGAGGCATCAAAAAATCAATTGTTAAGAATAGGGGAATAGGTTCATACTTTTGCTCATGATAAACCACTTAAGAACTTTCCTTAGAACAATATCCACTCTTTGTGTGGCTTCTGTTCTCTATTTAGGCAAGACGAGCACGCTGATCGCTCCATTAGATGCCCAAGAGAAAACCGTTAATCAATCTCCCCAAGTTCTTAGAGAAGATCCTGATCTTGCAGCTTTACCGATGGGCTTTATGCCATTTGAAGAGTTTGAAAAAGAGTTTGCTCTAGGAAATGTTTCGACAGAACAGCTGCACCCGATAACAAAACACCTGAGTCAGGTCATGCATAAAAGCATCCCAAGTGGAATGGAGCTTTTATTGAAGGTCGATGAAAATGTTGTAAGGGGTCTCGAATCATTTATCCCATCTATTACAACCTTTGCTCCATTTATCGCTGAAAGAGTCAGTCAGGGAGGAAGAATCTTTTTAGTCGGATCAGGGTCAAGTGGACGGGTCGCAGTCGATATTGCAGCTAAATGTCGTGCAAAGTTTCCTAATATCAAGGAACAGATCCAGGGGGTCATTGCCGGCGGAGATTCAGCATTGATTAGAGCCAAGGAAGGATTTGAGGATTCAGAAGCGGATGGAGAAGCAGCTTTAAAAAACTACAATGTAGGATCTAAAGATACGGTAATCTTGATTTCTGCCAGTGGATCGGCTTCTTTCAATGTAGGGTGCGGACATTTCTCTGCAAACAAGGGTGCTAATGTATTCTATTTTTACAACAGTAAAAATGTCCCTTCAAGAACACAGCGCCTTTTTGAACGGAACGTAAATCCTGTTGTCCCTTTTTGTATTGATATAGGACCGCAAGCAATTGGAGGATCAACTCGTCTCCAAGGAGCCACTTTGGCAGAAGGCTGCCTTGGGGCTCTCTTAGGAAGCACAATTTATTTAACCCTTGGAGAAGAGCTTTTAGCCAAAGAATACCCACTAGAATTGGCGTTAATAATGCGGAAAGGACTTGACCTTATCAAGGGTCATCTAAAATTAATTCAACGATTTGCTCAAATAGAAGTCGAAGTTTTTTCAAGCCACCGTTCCAATTTTAGACAGTTAAAAGACGTCTACAACCAAGGTTATGTCACTTTTGTTGCTCTAGAAGAAAGCATGCGTGAAGTTCTGATTGATTCTACTGAAACATCTCCCACCTTTTCTACTAATCCCATACGAAGAGAAAGTGAGAACCATAAAAAACGGGCAGAATTCCGTGCTTATATGGTCGGCCAAGGTGACAATAGCAAGGCATGGGCAGCTCTTGTAGGAAGAGATGTACATCCCACAGATGTAAAAGACGCGGAAACCTTTCTTCTTGCCTGTGAAGAAGATGGCATCAATGCTTTTTCTAAACGCCCCATCGATGCAGGTAATTTTCTCATTGGAGTGGCAAAAATCAACGCATCTGGATCGATCCCTCATGAGCTGATCCAAGTTTTAGAAGTCGCAAAAAACCAAGGTGGATCCGTGGGATTGCTTGGAATTTGCAGTGGGAAGCTTCCTGAGACCCAAATAAAAGAATTGGGAGATGCCTATGACTGCGTTTTAATCGTAGAAAATACTCCTTCAGATGCTATTGGCTTTACAGAAACTATCGTCCTCAAACAGATATTAAACTTAATCTCGAATAGCTCAATGGTACTCATGAATAAGGTCCATGGAAATCAAATGATTGATGTTCGCGCATCCAATAAAAAACTCATCGATCGTTGCATGCGCCTAATCAAAGATATTTGGGCAGAATATCAGTCAGACCAGCCACCCAATGATAAGCTTCTTTACCATTATGTTGCGCATATCAGTGCTCTCAAGAAGTCTTACGAAGAAAAAGGAATTTATACACCATCTGTTGTTAAAATTGCCCTAGCAATGCTTGCCCTGAAAAAGACACCAGACAATTTTCAAGAAGTCATTGAATACCTTGCTGAAAAACAAGAACGAATAGATTGGATAGGAGGCGATAGTGCAGAACATGCGCTCAAGACGCATCTATCGCCTTAAACAACACGAATGGGAATTATGAACCTAATCAGCATTAAAATTATCTACGATAATTGCAAAGAAAACATAGAGTTGCAAGCAGGATGGGGATTCTCTTGTTTAGTCGATTTAGGTCAGCGTAAAATCGTTTTCGATACAGGGGCCGATGCACAGGCTTTCTTTTCCAATCTTGAAAAAATGAACATCCGTTGCGATGAGATCACCGATGTCGTCTGCTCTCATAAACATTCGGATCACATTGCAGGACTTAAAGAGATTGTTACAAAACTCAAAAAAGGTAGCCGATTGTTCCTGCCTAAAAAATTTCCATCCAAAAAATGGCCTTCTACGATCCTTACTGAGGTCGTTGAAGACCTGAAAAAAATAGACTCTGGGATCTATTCCTTAGTCTTAAAGGGGGGATTTTTTTTCTATGAACAAGCCCTTTTAATAGAAACTCAAAAAGGGTTAATCGTCATCACAGGTTGCGCGCATCCTGGAATCATTCGGATATTAGAAGAAGCTCAAAAACGTTTGAATCAACCGATTCACCTTGTCTTGGGAGGATTCCACTTGTTTCGTCGTAAACGGAGTGAAATTGATGGAATTGTGAACCAATTTAAAGCGCTTAAGGTACAAATCGTAGCTCCTTGCCATTGTACTGGAAATTGGGCAATGGAGCAATTTCAGCAAGCTTTTCAGAATTCTTTTTACAAAATTGGCACGGGAACTATCCTGAATTTAGATAGGTAGGTTCACGATGCTTTGGTTAATTCGAGTTTTCTTGCTTTGCATTCTTTTCACATCTTGCCAGCGCGGCGAAATCGTTCAGACGTTTTATGGACCGATTGAGGTGAAAGAGCCGGTTTTACTAGAACTGATTCATAGTGCCCCCATGCAAAGGCTAAAACAAGTTCATCAATACGGAATTGCCTACTATACCAAGACACATCCCGAAGAATATAACCGATTTGACCACTCTTTAGGAGTCTTTGCCATTCTGAGGATTAAAGGAGCTTCTCTTGAAGAGCAAATTGCGGGTCTCCTTCACGATATTTCTCATACCGCGTTTTCTCACGTAGGGGATTGGATTTATGCCAAGGAGAATCAAGAAAATGATTATCATTCATCGATTCACGAAAGGTATCTAAAGCGTTCAGGAATTGAAAAAATTTTGAACCGACATGGATATCAGATCGAACAGATATCTCCTAAAAAAGAGGATTTTGTCATGCTAGAGCAACCGCTTCCTAACCTCTGCGCGGATCGCATCGAGTATAATATTCAGGGAGCCTATTTCCAAAAATTCATCACGAAAGAAGAGGTTAGTCAGCTGCTGGCCGACCTCTCTTTTGAAAACGGAAAGTGGTTGCTGACCAATCAGGATTTAGCTGTTAAATTGTCTAATTTTTCACTTTTTATGACCGAAGACTGTTGGGGAAGTGCAGAAAATTTTATGACATCGAAATGGTTAGCATCTGCCATTCTACAAGGAATAGAGGCGGGAATCTTTTCATGGGATGATTTTCACTATGGAATCGATCAAACCATTTGGGATCGATTGTCGGTTTCGCAAGAGTCTTTGGTTCAAAAGGAAATGGATAGAGTTCGCTCTCCTGGACAATACTTTAGTCTTGTGGACTCCACTGAGGCAGAGACCTTCATCAAATTCAAATGCCGCGGAATTGATCCTTGGATTAAAGAAAAGGGACAAATTGTTCGACTCTCTTCTCTTAACCCGGC
>DASUCX010000041.1:0-9803 GCA_036275855.1 Rhabdochlamydiaceae bacterium | reverse complement strand
TTCGATATCAATCCGAGTTAAAGGAGAAAGCGTCAGCATCAGATGCCTGCAGTTATCCGCAAGAGCAACGACATCGCAAGGAGAGAACTTCGATTCTGGAACATATTCGATATCGGACAAGGTGAGCAAATTTTTCACTAGAGTGTCCATCCGTTGGCAGTTTCTGACGATTTTCTCGGTGATTTCGGTGAGCATGGCCGTAGAAACGGATGGAAGGTCTTGCAAAGTTTCAGCAAATCCTTTGATAATCGTGATCGGAGTTCTGAGTTCATGCGAAGCATTCGCAATGAAATCTTTGCCCATTTCAACCACTTTTTGCTGACTTGATTTGTCCTGTAAAACAAGGATCGTTCCTGTATGAAGAGCCTTAGGAACAGCAATTAAATCAAGATAGACTTTCGGGATACCTCCAATGGAAATCGAATCGGTCACGACACATCCCTTTTCGAAGGCTAATTTGCTAATGGCTTGGCAGCTTCTGAAGAGAACTATTTTGGGATGATTTTCCGGTGGCATAAAAGCCTTCCCGATCATTTGCCTACGGGGAATTCCGAACAGATGAGCAGCGGTATGATTGACAAATCTGACAATTCCCGCTGCATCCATTGTCACAACACCTTCAATCAACGTTTCTAAAATCGCTTCTTTTTCATTCCTTTCTTCAGCGTAGCTGCGAGAGCTATCTTTAACTTTTTCTAGTAACGAATTGATCGTAACGGCGAGATGCTTGCATTCTGCAACCATCCCTCTTTGGATCGGAATCGTCGTCAAAACCTCTGTTTTACTCATTGCATAAGGACGAATGGCATGTGTGATCTCTAGAAGCGGACGGAGCAGACGGGATCCACCCCACCATAGGATAATGCTGTAAAGACAAATAAATACAGCTAACACAATGAGCAAGGTGGCTCGAAAATATCCTATCCATAAGGCAACTTGCATCCCAGTCAACGCTGTCATCACCACATAGGAAGTCTGATGAGTGTAAAATCTTTTGGCAAAATAGGTCCAAGAATCAGGGGTGGCTGCCTGCCTAAAAACGGCGCCTGTTTTAAAAGCCTCTAGGGCATCTTCTTTTTCTTGCGGATTTCTTGGATAGGAAGACGAATCATTGAAGTGTCTTGACTCATAACTGGTCTTTAATTGCTCAGTAATTAAGTTAGTATAAAAGAATGTTCCAAGATCATGATAGCCCAAATAGGTGATCATGGCCTCTTCATCAGTTTTTTGTTGGAGATTTTCGATCACCGCTTCTGCCGATTGCTTCATTGCATAATAGACCAATTTCTGCAAAATGGTTTGGCTGAAAGGAAAAAGAACCACGAGAAAAATCATCAGGACCAAAAGGCGAAAGATAGCGATCTTCTTCCGAATGCTTACTTTATTCAGCATAAAAATTCGTATACCCTTTAGAGGTTATCATAATAGTATCTTCATAGCGGACACCTCCGACACCCGGTAAATAAAGACCCGGTTCAATCGTGATGGCCATTCCTTCTTGCAAAATAACGTTCTGATCTTCCCCTTTGATTTTCAAACGGGGAAATTCGTGCGTCTCCAATCCAATACCATGTCCTAAGCTATGTAAAATCATTTCTTCCAGCCCTGCCCGCTGTATCACCTGCCGTGCGGCTTTGTCGAGATCTCCGACCTTAGTCCCTTCTTTGCATAATTGAAGTGCTGCATCATGGGCTTTTTTCACGACGGTCTCAAGAAGCACCAAACGGGGGTCGGGCTTGCCAAAAAAAACAGTCCTGGTCATATCGGAGTGGTAATGATCGACTACGACACCAATGTCGATGAGCACAATTTGATCTTTTTTTAATTTCTCATCGCCTGCCCTGTGATGTGGATACGCAGAATTCTTTCCAAAAGCGATGATCGGATCAAAAGAGAGTTTCTCTGCCCCCCGCTGACGGCAGAACACTTCAAAAGAGAGCGCAAGTTCTTTTTCAGTTATCCCCACTTTCAAGCTGCGGCGAATATGTTCATACCCTTTCCATACGACGGCTGCGCTTTTTTTCATGAGTTTTAGTTCTTGAGAATCTTTGATCAAACGAAGCTCTCTTGTAGGTTGCAATACCCCCCTTAAAGCTCCGCTGTATATTTTTTTGATCTGTTCATATCTGTGGATGGTTGTTGCAGCAGTGTCAAACACTAGCGCCCGCACGGGCCGTAAAAATGCGCTAATCTCCTCTTGAGAAAGAAGCTCTACCTGGTCTACTTGGAAAGGGGAATTTTTTTTAGCAAACTCGATGTAACGCCCGTCAACGAATAGTTTGACTTTTGAAGGAAGCACGATAAGAATTCCAAGTGAAAGCTGCAGTCCGGTGAGATAAAAAAGATCGAGAGGTGTTTCAATTAGGCAACCATCTGCTTTCCATGTTTTTAAAAGCGTTTGAAGTCTTGAAATCCTATTTAAAAAAGTTTTCGATGACATGCACCCCTGTCCATGTTACAGCTTCACTAGTACATCGTTTCATCAAAACCTTGACATTGGAATTGCGTGAAAGCTCCCGCGATTGAGTTGTCGGAGAGGGGGGTAGTATCAAGGGAATACACCCCCCCTCTCCGACAATCTCAATCCCGGGGCTTTGACGCAGTCCAATGTCAAGGTTTTGATGAAACGATGTACTAGAGTTTAATCTTTTAAACTTTCTCCATAAAGCTAAAGCTTCTTGCAGCATAAAAGATTGCTTTCGCCGTACAGCAAAGCGGGCTATTTTCTCTGAAAGCTTAGTGAAATCCTCTTCCGACTCGAGAACAAGACGAATAGCATCCACCACATCCGTCTCATCCAGAAACGGAGGAATCGCTTCAATCAGTAGTGATTGTTTGCCGCTCCAATCCATAACAAATCCGCAGCGGGAGAGTTCTGCTTTTTTGTGAGGAAATTCGTGCGCCTGAGCAGAGCTGAGTTCCATTGCTAGCGGAAATAAAAGCCCTTGAGTGAGGAGTTCTGATTCCGGCTGATTGAGACAGTGCCAAATCAGCTGCTGCTGGACTTGATTTAGATCGACCCAGACGATGCCCGGTTCAAATCCTTTCACCGTCGAACCATCTAAAAGCAAGTAGTGCGCAAAGAGTCCAATCACTTGCTCTTGCGAAGTCAAAACCGGCTGTTCAGGAGGTTGTTCGCGCAATGTCAGAGGCACATCCCATGTTTTAGCAGCCTCTTGAAATGCATACGGAATGGGTTCAGCCCACGAAGCAGCCAGAGGAGCAGACAGGGGAGCAGCCCCGCCAAAAGCTTGTTGGACATGTGTTTTAATAAACTGCCGGATGAACCCTCCCTCTTGGAAGCGGACTTCCCGTTTCTGAGGGTGGACATTTACATCAATCAAATCAGGGGGAACTGTCAAGTGGACAACAAAAATCGGATATCTGTCTTCATTCAGACGCTGACCGTACCCCTCTTTGATAGCCCGAGAAACCTGAGGAGAAAAAATCGGCCGCCGATTCACAAAAAGATATTGGCCCGTCCGATTGATCCGATGATCGGCGGCTGTTCCAAGCACTCCTTCTAAAGCATACCCTCTCTCAGATCCGCTGATTTTGAAATTTGCTCTCAAAAAACTCGTTTGGAAAAGGTCTACGATGCGCTGCGAGAGCTTTTCCATCAATCCTGCGCCACTCGCGGTAGCCACTTTCAGCGCGGTCTCGCCATTGGAGATCAATTCAAAGCCGATTTCAGGATGAGCGAGCGCCAGTGTGAGAACGAGTTTATGGATTTCCGCGGCAGCAGAGGAGGCTTGTTTTTGAAACTTTTTCCGTGCAGGAACATTGTAAAAGAGTGAACGGACTTCGATCGTCGTCCCAGGATTGCGGGAAGCTGTCGATGATGAACGGATTTTCCCTCCTTCAATTTCGACATGCGTTGCCGTCCCTTTTTGAAGCGCTGTGATCAAATCGACACGAGCAATCGAAGCAATAGATGCCAGAGCTTCTCCCCTGAATCCCATCGATGTCAATGCTGCAAGATCCTCAATGGAAACAATCTTAGAAGTGGCATGCCGCTCAAAACAAAGGAGTGCATCGTCTGCACTCATACCCGATCCATTATCGGTAATTTTGATCAGTTGAAGGCCACCGCCTTTGATCTCGATCGCAATTGAATCGGCGCCGGCGTCCATCGCATTTTCAACAAGCTCTTTAACAACAGACGCAGGGTTTTCAATCACTTCCCCGGCGGCAATTTTATTGATCGTTGCTTCTGTCAATACTCTGATCATGATTCCCATTCTATGCCATGGCTCTATTGCCTTCAAAGAGGTTTAGCGTTATATCTTTTTTATAATGAGAATATCGAGAATTATCGCCGCTTGCTCTCTCGGAAATTTCTTAGAATGGTACGATTTTGCCCTCTATGGATATCTCACCTCCACATTTGCGCATCTTTTCTTTCCTTCCAGTGAACAATTTCCTGCTCTTTTAAAGCTTTCTTTAATTTTTGCCGTTGGATTTGTCATGCGTCCTCTCGGCAGCATGCTTTTTGGAATCGTTGGAGACCGCAGAGGTCGTACAATCGGTTTGATCTTTTCAATTCTCTGCATGACCATCCCGACGATGCTAATCGGCCTTTTGCCAACGTTTGCGCAAATTGGAATCATGGCTGCTATTTTCTTATCCGTACTGCGTGCCATTCAAGGACTTCCTATCGGAGGAGAGATCGGCGGAATTATGTGCTATCTGACAGAGGTAAGCCCTCCGTCTCAAAAAGGATTTTTTGGCAGCTGGACTTTTTTCGGCGCCCAATTCGGCTTCGTCGTCAGCAGTCTTGAAATTTATGCTCTTGAATCGTGGCTGTCTCCCGAGACATTTGAACAATGGGGCTGGCGCTGTTCCTTTGTCCTAGGAGGATTGATTGGAATTTTTGGGTGGTATTTACGGCGGCAGCTCCATGAGACAGGAGCTTTCAAATCCGTACACGAGCATCGTGAGATTCTTCAAAACCCCGTCTCAACGACCTTCAAAAATCACCGAAAAGCGATGTTTCATACCTTTTGTCTATGTGCGATTTGTGCCGGCGGTTTTTACGCCATCTACTTTTTTGCCGTGATCTTTCTGACAGAGATTCTCAAATATCCGTTCGGTCAAATGCTCATGATGAATGCCGCGATGTTAACCATTTCATGCCTGTGCCTTCCTATTTTTGGAAAGTTAGGCGATCGTTTTGGAATCAAAAAACTGCTGATTATCAGCTCAATCGGGATGATTACAATCCCCTATTTTATGCTCAATTTTGCGCTCAGCGGCAAGATAGGATTGACCATGATTCTCTTATTAACTTTAAATGTAATTGTCTCACTCAATTATGCGCTGGCTCCTGCCTATATCGCTAAACTCTTTCCAACGCCTGTCCGTTATACAGGCCTTGGGATCAGTTATAACATTGCCAACGCCCTCATGGGAGGCCCTGCCCCTTTTTTCTGTCTTTATATCATTCAATTAACAGGCAATAACTTAGCACCCGCTTTTTATTTTATTCTATTAGGAATCATCAGCTTAATTCCTTTTCTATCCAAAGACGCAGCTAACGATTAGTTTCAACAGAGCAGCCGCCATCTTCGGCTTGGCAAGTATTCTCACATTTTGTTGGGCTATGACGATATCCCTTTGTCCCGTAGACAAAAATTGTCAGTAAAAACACCACCACGAGAATAATTCCGATGATCTGTTTTTTTTGTGAATTTTTAGTTAAGCTCACATTAACCTCCGTAAAAATTACCATCTTAACAATCGTGAGATTTGCTTCAAAGATTTAAAAACCTTACTAAATACAGCACAAACAGATCATCCCATGCTGGAATCATCTTACCCTCGGCTAAAAGAATCTTTCGATCTTCTTCATATTGAATAATGAAGCGCCCTAAGGTGCAATCACATCCTTCATTGACGATGAGCTTACCTTTATCAAAAATCGCCGCGTTCCTCTCTTCGGCAAGCAGGTCGTCGCTCCAATAGAGATACAGAGTATCTGCATGTTCAAAATAGACGCTCATTTTTTCTACAAATGTCTTCCCTTTTGACACTTCCTCTTCCGGCGTCGACTGATAGAACCGCTGTTCGTTGTTCCGGTATTCAACCGCTTCTTTGCGCATTTGATCTGGGCAATAACACAGAACCAGCGTGATCTGATATCCTTCTGCCTTCAATTTTTTTAAAAACTCAGCAACATGATCTCCTGTCAGTGTCGTTCCATGGATAATGTCGCTTTTTTTCTGCAATGTCTCTTTCAGGAGCGTAAGCGTGATGTAATTCGAAGCTCCCCGCCACTTTTCAAAGGCCGCTTTTTGAACTTCAAGATAATCAGGATTCGATGCTGCCATGAGAGCATTCAAAGAGTGATTGTAATAGGTATGGGGCATGAACTTTAATCCCCGGTGATCAGGATCGAGATAAACGCCCGATTGAAACTCCGGATTGCGCTGGATAAATCGTTCTAAAATCGTGCTTTTTCGAGCTCCGGGGCCTCCGGCAGAAGCTAAGTAGAACGGCTTTTCTTTTGAAGGCGCTTCTTTGACACGGCAGACACTCCGGACAACGGCTAAATCTTTCGCAATATCTTCCTTTTCTTGTTCGTTATAAGAGACGAGGTGGCTTTCAATCTGTTCTGGAGAGAAGATGAAATGCTCCTGTGCTTGGAGCGCAGCCGCAAATACAATCATGCAAATATACCCAAGGAATTTCAAAATTTGGTTTTTGACAAAGCTAGCGCCCCAGATTTGCAGCAGGCGCAGCCGACGCGGAAGCAGGCCATGTGCTTGCACATGGTCGATGGACGCGGCTGCAAAGATGGGGATGCTAGCGCAGTCAAAAACCAAATTTTGAAGTTCCTTGGGTATAAGTGTTTTCACTCTTTTCCGCCTTTTTCTAGTAAAGATTTTGTTCTAAGGATACTTCTTTTTGTAAACGAACTCTTCGTTCAGATTAGACTGCTTCACGTACACGATTTTTATTTCGACCCCAGTGAGTTCTTTTTTACCAGGAGCTGTTTTCCAGCTCCGGAGGGCCTTTTGATAACACTCGTACAGTTTAGCAATTTCGGTGTCTCTGTTTTTACTCAACAATTTTTCTCGCAGTGGAGCAATCAATTGTTGGACTTTCTCAGATTCTAAGGGCAATTGAAGGGTTTTTTCCTGCTCTTTTGCAAGCGTCGCTTCCTTTTCAAGAAACTGGATGATCACAGGTGCTGCATTGAGTAAATAAGTACGCGCTAGATGGAATAAATCGGTCGGAGTCCCCTCATTTAGTTTTTGACGAACAGAAAATAACAGATTTTGTAATATTACTGAATCCAGGGAGAGGTTGGAAAACGTCTCAACTTCTATCTTTTCAGGGCTATCGTCAGGAAGCGATGAAGTTATCATCTTTTGGTATACCAAGATCATTGCAAGCAAATCTTCATCCTCCATTGCCCTAACTAGTTGACAAAGGCTATTGAGTAACGTTGGGTATTTATTCAGCTCAATATCACAGACAAGTTGTATTGCTTCTTTGATGCTGCAAGGACCTAATGCAGTGACGAAGGGATTACCGGACTCTTTTAAATCCTCCTTGAGCTTAGCAAGCAGTTCTTCATCTCTTGGGATATTCGATTTTGTTATAGGGTAACTTTTCTCGAATATAGAAGTCTTATCCTTTAAAGTCTCCCCCCATAGAAGAGCGCTTTCCTGAGCTTGATATTTCATCATCACGTCAACCGTTTTAATTACAGTACCGCCATCAACGACCTGCATCACATCTGGAAAAGTGCCTTTAAATGCCTCAACGGAGTCTAAATCGTAATCTGTTGAAACGCCCATCTGCATCACCTCTTATTAGTTTGATGCGATTGATTTTAAATGCGAAATCCATAACAAGCAATAACAGTTTTTTTATACCCAAGGAACTTCAAAATTTGGGTTTTTGACTGCGCTAACATCCCCACCTTTGTAGCCGCGTCCATCGACCATGTGCTTGCACATGGCCTGCTTCCGCGTTGGCTGCGCCTGCTGCAAATCTGAGGCGCGAAAAGCAGTTGTTAAGAATATGGGGATAGGTTCATGTTTGTGGGATGGGTTCACGACACACCGCCGCCGCCATCGTCAAAAAACTCCAAGAGGCAGGTTACATTGCCTATTTTGCCGGCGGCTGGGTGCGGGATTTTATCTTGCAAAAACCTTCCGATGACATCGATATCGCCTCATCGGCAACGGTAGAAGAGGTCCAGCGGCTTTTTCCTAAAACAATTCCCGTCGGTGTCGCCTTCGGCATCGTGATTGTTGTCCAAGACGGACACCAGTTTGAGATCGCCTCGTTTCGTAAAGACCGAGGCTATGTCGATGGAAGGCGCCCTGTCGGCATCGATCCTGCAACACCCGAAGAAGATGCTCAGCGGCGTGACTTTACAATCAACGGGATGTTCTACGATCCCGTCCAAGACAAGATTTTTGATTTTGTCGATGGAGTCAAAGATCTTAAAAAAGGGATCATCCGCGCTATTGGAGATCCCAAAGCCCGGTTCACAGAAGATCGGCTCCGCATGATGCGCGCGGTCAGATATTCAACGCGATTTAATTTTCCCATCGAGTCCGACACCTTGCAAGCCATCCTCTCTCAGGCTGAAACACTCTTACCCTCTGTAGCAATGGAACGGATTTGGCAAGAGTTTAAAAAAATGTCGCAGTTTTCTCACTTCGACACCGGTCTTTTGACGCTGCATCAGCTCAAACTGCTTCCGACGATCTTTCCGCAATTAAAAACTGTCTCGACAGAAGAAATCCAAAAAAGAGTCAGCCGCATTGAACATTTCCCCAAAAACTGCCCGACCATTGCCGAGCTGCTCGAGCTTTTCCCCGATTCTTCTCTGCAAGATCTCTTAAACCTCTGCGAATACCTCAAACTCTCCAAGGCTGATAAAGAATTCGTTGAATTTTATTACCACGCCCAGCGGCTTTTGGCGCTACCCGATCAATGGAAGGAAAAACTTGAGCCTCTCGAGTGGGCCCGCTTCTACGCCAATCACCTCAGCCCACTTGTCCTTGAAATCATTGCTGCCCATTTCTCCACCCCAGACAAAGAGAAATTTTTACATGACCATCTCCTTCACCGACAGCTTCTTCAACAGGCCATCTTAAGAATCGAGACCCAAAGTCCCCTTGTTCGTGCAGAACATCTGATGGCTGAAGGTGTTGCTCCAGGTAAAAAGATGGGCAAGCTCCTCCAAGAAGCCGAGCGGATTTCCGTTAATCAAGGCATCGAAGACAGGAAAACCATCATCGAGCTGTTAAAAAATTCTTCCTACTGGAAATGATTGCTCCAAAGAGCTGTACCTGGTAAAATCGCCGTCCTTTACTAGGACAACGTATGCCAACTGGAACCAATCGTATTCCCAATTCCGACAGTGTTTCGACCGTGCCCTCCAGCTTGTCCCACTCCTTTAGTGTTCTACAAAAGGATCGGCCCCTTTCCCCCTCTCCACACACGGTGACTTCAGTCATCACACTAAAATCAGGACCTACCATTACGTCCACCGTTTTACTTGCAGCAGGCGTCTTTGCAGGCCTTGTAGTCGTTAGTCTGATCATAGCGAGAGTCATTGACTATTTGTTTCAAAAGCCTACTCCTCCAAAAGTTGATCTGACCAAAAGAGATATCAAGAATATCTCTGCTCCTACAACTGTTGATAGTTCGGCTCAAACGTCTCCGACAATGCCCCCTCCAGCAGCTGAGAGTGCAGTTGATAATTCCACACCACCTCCAAATGCTCCAACTAACGGCTCAGATTCTACCACTTCTTCACAAATTCAACCCGCACCTAT
>DASUCX010000040.1:0-2583 GCA_036275855.1 Rhabdochlamydiaceae bacterium | reverse complement strand
ATGCGGTTATAGCTCAGTTGGTTAGAGCGCGACACTGATAATGTCGAGGTCCCAAGTTCAAATCTTGGTAACCGCATCCTTCAAATAATAATTTGCACTTTTATATTCCCGTTCCTAGAATGCGGCTTGATGAGCCATATTAAACGGATCGGTGTCAGCGGCGCAGGAGGACAAATCTCGTATAGCTTGCTTTTCCGGCTGGCAGCGGGGGAGCTCTTCGGTCCTGATCAACCGATTGCTTTGCATTTGTTGGATGTTCCTGAGGGCCTTGAGAGTTTGAAGGGCGTTGTTATGGAGCTGGAGGATTGCGCTTTTCCGCTTCTTCGTGAAATCAAAATCGGTTCAGATCCCTCTCAGGTCTTTGAAGGCGCAGATACCATTTTTCTCATCGGTGCTAAACCGCGCGGTCCCGGTATGGAAAGAAAAGATCTATTGGGCGACAACGGAAAAATCTTCGTCGGACAAGGAAAAGCCATTGGCCAAGCAGCGGCAAAAGAGGCTGTCATTCTGGTTGTCGGCAATCCTTGCAACACGAACTGCCTCATTGCACAGACGCATGCCAAAAGAGGCGGTTTTTTTGCCATGACAAGGCTTGATCAAAACCGCGCCGTTTCGATGCTTGCCATCAAGGCAAAAGTCCCTTTGACAGCGGTGACGCACATGACCATCTGGGGTAACCACTCTTCTCTGCAAGTGCCTGATTTTGTCAATGCTCGGATCCAAGGCAAACCGGTTTTAGAGGTGATCAAAGATCGGAAATGGCTCGAAGGCGAGTTTATTCCTCAGGTGCAAAAACGGGGAGCGACAGTCATTGCTGCGCGTGGAAAATCTTCAGCAGCTTCTGCGGCGAATGCGGCTTTAGATGCGATGAAATCGCTCTATGAGCCAACTCCTGAGGGGCAGTGGTTTTCAATGGCACTGCTTTCCGATGGAAATTCTTATGGGATTCAGAGCGGGCTGTTTTTTTCATTTCCCTGCAGGTCCCGTGGGAGTGGCAAGATCGAAATCGTGAAAAATGTTCCTTGGGACGATTTCTTGAAGGAGAAGATTGCCTTAGTAGAAAAAGAACTCGTGGAAGAACGGGAGTTAGTGAAAGACCTCTTAACCTGAGTTTTGGGTTCAGTTTATAGAGGATTGTTGCAGATTTCGAGACAATTTTTACAAATTTTGGCACGTTCAATAGCTGAAAGCACCTATGGACGTGCCAAAATTTGCAAAAAGTGATCGAAAAATGCGGCAAGGCTCTATGAAATGAACTCAAAACTCAGGTTTTTATGACAGATGTTTTATTCGAGATCACTAAAGATCAGCTCGAGACGGGGCTCAGGGGAGTTCCGGTTGGGTATTGCACGACATCGACTGTCGATCCGATGAAAGGCCTTTTCTATGCTGGGAAACCGGTCACAGAACTTTCTTCGTGGCGTCCGGAAGAAGTGATCTACCTCATTATGTTCGGCAAGGAAGGCAGTCCTAAAGAAATCGATCAGTTTTTTGCCGAGATGAGCAAAAGATCGACACTCAAGCCAGAGACCGTCAAAGCGATCGAAAAACTCCCTCGAGAAGGCCACCCAATGAAGCTGTTTTCATCAGCTCTGCTCATTGCAGGGATGTTAGAAATCACCGGCGACTATAAAGAAGACTGCCTCAATTTAATTGCTAAAACCCCTTATCTCGTCGCGCTTGTCATCAACCACCATGCGGGTTGGGGCTCCACACCGGCTCCTCATCCGGAGCTGGGCTATATGGAAAACTTTGCGGCAATGGTGAAAGTTCCCAAAGCCGATAGGAAAAAACTGACAGAGGCTTTTCGGCTTTTCAATATTCTCCATTACGATCATGGCGGTGGCAACCTTTCGACCTTTGTCGGAAAAGCCGTGGCTTCGAGTTTAGAAGATATGTACGGATCATTAGCAGCAGCAATGTGCGCTTTAGAAGGTCCTCGCCATGGCAGAGCAAACCAAGACTGTTTAGAGTTTCTCCGCGCAGTTGTGAAAGAAGTCGGCGAAAGTGCCTCCGCTGCAGACGTCGAAAAACTGATTGTTGATCGCCTCGCCAGTAACAAGCTGGTTTTTGGATTTGGTCATGCCGTGCTCCGGATAGAAGATCCTCGTGCTAAAGTCGTCTACGACTTTTTAGGAAAAAACTATCCTTCCCATCCTCTGGTTAAAATTGCTCTGCACCTCCGCACTGCAGGCACGAAGGTTCTCTCACAAAACCCTAAGATCTCCGATCCGCACCCCAATATCGATGCGATTTCGGGGACGTTGCTTGTGGTGTCAGGTTTTGACTATCCTGAATATTTTACTATTCTTTTCGGACTATCACGCATCATCGGAATTTCTCGGCAGATCGTTTATGAGCGGTTAGAGGCTCGCGGTGGCAAAGGTACGCCTATTGTTCGCCCAAAATATCTCTACAGCGGACCTAAGGTGTAGGGGCGTCTTCAAAATCAAGGTTTGTCGATTTTGAAGACGTCCCTCTAGCATTCAAAGTCGTAATTTGAGAAAATATAGGGCATGCTAGAAAGCGAGGCGATGTTCAACCGGGCGTTAAGGTATTCTTATGCCCGAAAAAAATTCTTTC
>DASUCX010000039.1:0-5723 GCA_036275855.1 Rhabdochlamydiaceae bacterium | reverse complement strand
AGGCGAGGCTCAAGGGGGCCAGCGGGGGACACGAAATGCGTGTCCCCGACATATATAACAGAAGCCCCTCTCGAGACTAAATTTTTAATTTCGCAAATTCTCTTTTTTTATGTCACGATCTGAAAATCTTTGATCTGCAGCTGAATGCTGGCTTTATTCAAGAAGGTGTTGATGTGGGGTGTAAACGCTAGGTGCAGCGCTAGGCTCTTCTTCATGAGCTCTAATCGGCGGTCTGCCATGCCAAAAGCAATGCCTTCTAACATCCGTCCATTTTCTTCGAGATAGAACTTGAGATGGGATTTACCGACGATTTTAGGGGGCCATGTCTGGTTCACATCACAGTAGAAAATCGGGGCTGAATTCCCGTTACCAAAGGGTTCTAAGAGATTGAGTGATTCCATGAAGTCGAAGGTCAAATCTTCAAACTGGATTTCCGCATCGACATGGAGCTTGGGTCGAATATCTAGGTCTTTAAGCTTTTCATTGACGGCGTGGATGAATTTTTCTTTAAATTTATCGATATTTTCTTTTTTGATCATGAGCCCCGCAGCATAATCATGCCCTCCAAAATTGAGGAGTAAATGGGCGTTGTTTTTGAGGGTTGGAAGAAGAGGAAATTCTGAGATAGTGCGCATCGACCCTTTCCCGATGCCATCATCGATCGCGATGATTAGGGTAGGACGGTTATAGAGCTTGGCAATCCGGGCGGTAATAATGGGGATGATGCCGGGATGCCATTTTTCGGAAAAGAGGACGATCGCTTTTTCTTTGAAGATATCGGGATGGTGCATAATAAAATGGTCGATATCATCCGAGTCTTTTCTCTCGATTTTCTGGCGTTCTTGATTGTGTTGTTCGAGTTCTTTTGCGAGCCCTTCGGCTTGGATAGGATCTCGGCAAAGTAAGAGTTGAACGCCTTTGTTGGGATCGGCAATCCGGCCTAAGCTATTAAGGCGTGGAGCCACTTTAGAGGCGATATCTAAAGGGGTGATTTCACTAAGTTTGACTTCGGAAAGAATACACAGTTTTGCAAGTCCAATCCGTTTTGGTTTACGCAGCTGCCGTAGTCCGTAACGAACGAGAATGCGGTTTTCTCCAAGAAGTGTCGCCATATCGGCAATGGTTCCTAAGGCAACTAAATCCAAATACCGCTTGAGGTCAATTTTTCCCGCGCTAAGTTTCCCCTCTTCAACCAGTTGGTTGGTGATTGCATGGGCAAATTTAAAGGCGACGCCGACGCCAGTGATATCTCGATTCGGATAAGTGCTGTTGTGAAGCTTTGGATTGAGGGTGGCAATACAATGCGGAAGGCGAGCTGTCGGTTCATGGTGGTCAGTGACAATCACATCGATTTTTCTTCGGACAGCTTCTTCGATTTCATTGGCTGAAGTAATGCCGCAGTCGACGGTAATTAAAAGTGTGCAGTTATTTTTTGTCGCATAATCGACAGCATCGAGCATGAGGCTTTTGTTGAGCGCAATCCGGTTTGAAATGTAGGCAAGGGCGTTTCCGCCAAGGTAAGTAAAGAATTCTGTCAGCAGGGCCGCTCCGGTGATCCCATCGACATCGTTATCACCATAGACGAGGATTTTTTCTTTATTTTGCAGGGCTTTTAAAACGCGGGTAGTAGCAACATCCATATCGAGAAATAGGTCAGGATCATGGAGATCGGGGAGCTTTGCATAGAGAAAATCATGGATTTCTTCAAGGGTCTTGAAACTTCGTGAGGCTAAAACTTGAGCGGTCACTGGATGAATATTGAATTCATCAATGATTTGTTTTGTCCACGAAGAATCCTGCTCTGGGAAAACCCAGAGAGGTCCTTCGTGCATATGATGTTTATTGCTCATGTAGGGTCACTCGCTGCTGTTTTTGCATCTCGCGATTATGGAAATACTGCATCAGCGGAGCTGCAATAAAGAGCGAGGACAATGTTCCGAAGATCACGCCGATTGCCATGACGAGAGCAAACCCAAAAATAGTGCTTCCGCCCAAAACGATCAAGGGAATAAGTACTAAAAGTGTAATTCCCGAGGTCATTAAGGTGCGGCTGAGCGTCACATTTAACGCGTGGTTGATTACTTCAGAGAGGTTGCTTTGGCGCATATGGCGTGCATCTTCACGGATCCTGTCAAAGACGATAATCGTGTCATTTAAGGAGTAGCCAACGATGGTCATCAAAGCTGCAATGATGTGCAAATCGATTTGGATCGGGACGCCTAAAAGGTGCAAGATTCCTATAGCTCCTAAGCAGAAGACTAAGTCGTGGACAAGGCAAAGGGTTGCGGAGATGGCATATTTAAATTCAAAACGGATGGTGATGTAGACTAAAATACAAAGCAGGGCAATGCAAATTCCAATGATGGCATGGGTTCTCATTGTGTCTGACATTTGTCCGCTAATGGCTGTCCAGTTTTGGTCCAAGTCTTGCAGTACAGCAGGCGCCAGTTGGATCTGAGAGTTTTGAAGAGCTTTGACGATCCACAAGATCTTGGGATTGCTTTCAAATGGATACATCACTTCTGCTGCTTCGGTTGAGACCGGCATGCTGGCAAACGGCCGTCCTTGTTGCTCTAAGCTGCTGCTTAAGAAAATCCGGACATTATTTGACGGATGGAGTTCTCGGATTTGGAACTCTTGGGCAGTCAATCCTTGTTTGGTTAAAGCTTTTTCAACGGCTGCTCGATAGTCGTTTTGAGCTGAAGCAGGGAGTTCGACAGTCAGTGCATAGCCGCCCGTAAAGTCCATTCCAAGAATCGTTTGGCGCTGAGTGATCAAGAGATAAGATCCGATTAAAATCACAATTGCGGAAATGACAACGGTCGGCTTAGTGAATTTTAAGAAGTTGAAATGGGCCCCTTTGATGAAGTTGGACATTTTCAACTCACGGTGGCTCGGATTTTGAACCCACCAAGTGAAAAAGAACCGGGTGGCAAACAGCGCGGTAAATAAGGAGGAGAGAATACCGATGATCAATGTCACGGCAAATCCTCGGATTGGTCCTGCATCGAAGTGCATCAAGATCAAAGCAGCGATCAATGTTGTGATGTTCGAATCGATGATCGCAGAAAAGGCTTTCCGGTAGCCGGCATGCACGGCTGCGGCGATACGGCCGGTGGCAGCATATTCTTCGCGGATCCGTTCAAAGACCAAGACATTGGCATCGACAGCCATCGCAACCGTCAAGATCACGCCGGCAATTCCAGCCAGTGTTAGAGTCGCACCGAGGTTTTGCAAGGATGCCCACATGATGAGCAGGTTAAAGATGACGGCTGCAGAAGCAATGAGACCTCCAAAGCGGTAGTAGCCAATCATTGTCGCAATGGCTAAAACGAGTGCGCAAATTGTAGCAACAATCCCGTGGAGTTTTTCTTGTCCACCAAGCTCCGGGCTGACGTTTTTCTCAGACAGGATGCGTGGAGTGAAACTTAAAGATCCTGCTTTTAAGTCGGCTTCGAGCTTGTTGATTTCTCGTTGAGTAAAGCTTCCGGTGATCGAGGCGCTATCGCGCAGCGTTGACTCAAGTGCTGGGGCAGTGATAACAGTGCCGTTGAGAATGACAGCCATACGCCAGCCGCTCTCGTTGGAATACGACTGCAGAGGTGTGCCTGCAATTTTTTCTTTAGAATAGCGAGAGGTCCATGCTTGAAGATCGTCTCTTGGAGTGATTTTAATTCCATCTTTTGTCGAATGGGATCCTTGGACGCCAAAGGCCAAGTAATTTCCTTTGGAAGGATCATAAGAGCCACGGACGTTTTCAAGGTTTGCTCCTTCGAGGGCAAAATTCCGAAATACCAATAACAGAGGATGTGTTTGTCTGTGCCAATCGGTGAAATCATCGCCGCGGTACATGGTGATTTTTGAGAAGGTGTCATCGACGACTGAGCTAGAATTTATCTCTTGAGGATGTGCCAAGCGGAGGCCATTTTCATAGAGGGTTTTAGCGGCCGCGCTCCTTGGCGCAGCCGTATCTGGATTGGTCGATTCGCCGTAGAGATGGCGCCAGGCAATTGCGTTGATTTCTTCAACGTCTTTTCTGTTTGTGACAACAGCTTCGTTCCAGACATCTTGCAAGAATCTGTGAGCCGCTTCTGCAAGTGTTTGATTGACCATGAATTTTTCATTCACGATATGGAAATACATCGAAGAGGCTTTCACCAGGTCGGATGCTGAAAGAGTCTGAGAGCCTGGGAAGTCGAGCGCGATGGTATTTCCTTCTTGGCGGATGCTGACTTCTGAAACGCCCATTTTATTGACGCGATTGTACAGCTCGTTGATTCCTTGGCGGATATCGGCTTCATTGGTCACAACATGATTGTTGTTGTCGCGCAGTTCAATTTGAACGGTTTTTCCTCCAGAGAGGTCAAGACCCCAGCGGATGACTTTTCGTTCGTCGCCTCGGAAATATTTGACACAGCTGAGTTTCAGATTTTCCAAGAATGCGTTTGACGTCGGAGCTGGAACATCGTATTTAGAGGTTCCTCTGAGGTCGACTTGCGCCGCGCGGTAGTCGTCGCGCCATTTGAGGAGGTCTTCGTGGAGGCTATTGTCAATTTTGTTCTCAGTGAGGATCCGTTGTTCGACGTTGGAGAACTCTAAAAGAGCGTACCTTTTTGTCCCATGAACAGTGAAATCTTCGCGGGTTGCTTTGAGAAGATCTTGATAGTAATCCTCGTTTTCAAAGACAAAGTCGGATTTGAACTCAGAGGCTAGCTGATAAGCTCCGCCGGAATAGCCAGTGAAGCCATTTTTTTGGAGCATGGAACGGAGTTCATTGAAATCACGGATGAACTGTTTTGCTGCATCGGAATCTTGATTTTCGTATCGGTCTAAAATCTTATCGACCCCTTTAGCAATGACGTAGATTGAGTTCATTTTAAAACCCTTTGGGGGCATTTTACTTTGCATTGAGGGAGCAAAGATGACGAGGCCTAATTTCTTTTGATCTGCTCTCAGCGATTGATATGTTTCATAGTCCCAGATAGGGAATACGGATCGTTGTAGATCTGGGTGTTGTGGCATCCAGTTCGTAGCAAGCGACAGGAGCATCGTATCGGCTTCGGCTTTAGCGATGTTATAAAGCCGCATTGCGACAAACGTTTTGCTATCTGGAAGCTCGCTTAGCTGAACTTCAAATCGATCAAGGTAAGGTTTGATTTTTTCGCCGGCTTGTCTTGAGAGCGAAGCGATGTCGTTATAAATAAGCTGATCGAACTGATCGTTGGAAGAGAGTTTTATTTGTTGAACGTCAGTATAGAGGTTTAAAATGAATCTTTCGCTGTCCCAATCAACGGTGATCGATTCAACAAAGGGGTGATGGCCAGAAAGGGTGATCGTCTGCTGCTGACCTGAGACTGGAGCTTCTTTCAATGCCGTTTTCATTGTCGTGAAGTTGAGAGGTATCTTGCCGGCAGAAAAATCTGCCGCATGTTTTCTGACTAAAGCCGCCGAATTGATTAAAAGATTTTCTCGATTGTTGAGCCATTCCAGCCGCTCTTGCTTGATGGTATCAAGGTTTTGTGCTTGAGAAAGCGCAATTCTCTCTAGCCGGATTTGGTCTTTGACTTTATCGATAGCGGCGATCCATTGCTCAATAAACTGCCGCTGATTGGCGACTTCGATTTGAGAAAAAGAGGCAAAATATCTTTTGGCAACCGAGGAGTTTTCATCGAAAACTTTAGTAAAGTTCAAAATGTTTTGCGATAGCATCAGCAACAGATCTT
>DASUCX010000038.1:0-3892 GCA_036275855.1 Rhabdochlamydiaceae bacterium | reverse complement strand
GTCGTGGAGGTTGGTTTTGCTGGCATTAAGGGCCAAACAGCTTGGAAGAGATGTGAGTGCCGAGCTTCAATTCGAAGATTTAACAGATCCGCTTGTTCTCGACATTTTAGCGCAAAAAGACGCGCCGGCCTACGATCCGCCGATTGAGTTTACTCAGCTTAAAGAAAAATATTTAGCGTGCGGGTCCGATCCATGGCAGCAATTTAAAACGGTGGCCGAGTGGCGTTTCCATCGGATCGAAGAGCTGGTCAACGAGCCGCTGTTTTCGATCGATTGGATTTTGTCGTATATGGCAAGGCTGCTGATTGTCGAACAATGGAACGATTTAGATCATACGAAAGGAAAAATCATCCTCGAAGCATTTGTAGGATAAAAAAATGAAAGAATTAGTGATAGGGAAAGTCGTCAAAGCGTTTGGAAACTTGCTCCATGTCGCTTTTGATGGCAACGTGAGGCAAGGGGAAGTGGCCATGGTCAAACTCGGCCACCTTGAATTAAAAGGCGAGGTGATCGAAATCGCTGGAAAAGAAGTCAAAGTCCAGGTCTTTGAAGACATCCGCGGCATTAAACTTGGTACACCTGTCGAATTTATCGGCCATCTATTAGAAGCAGAACTCGGCCCCGGCCTACTCTCTGGTATTATCGACGGCCTCCAGAATCCGCTCGAAAAAGTGGCCGATGCGACAGGTCTTTTCCTTTCACGGGGTGTCTATATCCCTCCCTTAGATCGAGCCCGTAAATGGGACTACCATCCTACGGCCAAAGTCGGAGCTGTGCTCCGTCCAGGCGATGAGCTAGGGTATACGATGGAAGGAAGGTTTCACCATAAGATCATGGTGCCTTTTGCCCTCACCAGCGATTATACCATCACATGGGCGGCGAAAGCCGGCTCTTATAACATCGATACTGTCATTGCGAAAGCCGTCGACCTCAAAGGGCAAGAATTCTCCTTTACGATGGTCCAACGATGGCCGGTTAAAAATCCTCTTTTCATGGGAGATAAAATCAAAGCAACTCGCATGATGGATACGGGAGAGCGGATCATCGATACGCAGCTGCCGATCTTGAAAGGCGGAACATTTTGCTCTCCAGGACCGTTTGGGGCAGGAAAAACCGTGCTACAACACCATCTTGCGAAATACGCGGCTGTCGATATCGTGATTGTGGTCGCCTGCGGGGAGCGTGCCGGTGAAGTGGTCGAAGTGCTCAGGACATTCCCACATCTTTCTGATCCTCATACGAATGAGCCGCTCATGAACCGCACGGTCATCATTTGCAATACCTCTTCCATGCCGGTGGCTGCACGCGAAGCGTCCATCTACATGGGAGCAACGATTGCCGAGTACTACCGGCAAATGGGTCTCGATATTTTGCTTCTTGCTGATTCGACCTCAAGATGGGCCCAAGCGATGCGGGAAATGTCGGGTCGTTTAGAAGAGATCCCGGGCGAAGAGGCTTTCCCTGCGTATCTTGGTTCCAGGATTGCGGCATTTTATGAGCGGTCGGGTGTTGTGAGATTATCCCATGGCAAGACGGGGTCGCTGACGATTTGCGGTACGGTTTCACCGGCCGGCGGAAACTTTGAAGAGCCAGTAACGCAAGCGACGCTGGCCGTGGTCGGAGCCTTCTTAGCGCTTTCCAGGTCACGATCCGATGCGCGGCGCTATCCTGCGATCGATCCGCTCATCTCTTGGAGTAAATATGTCGATGATGTCAGCTCTGAACTCGAAATTAAGGTCCAAGGATGGGGCAAAAACGTGAGGCGCGCGGCCAAAATTCTCCGCGATGGTGATGAGATCGGTAAACGGATGGAAGTGGTCGGCGAAGAGGGGGTCAACCTGCACGACATGATCGTTTATCTCAAATCCGAGCTGTATGAGTTTTCCTATCTGCAGCAAAATGCGTTTGATAAAGAAGATGCCTATTGCCCATTGGACAGGCAAATCCCTTTGTTTGGTCTGATCAATCGAATTTTTGAAGCAGAATTCCGTTTTGACGGCCACGATTCGGCACGGTCGTTCTTTTTAGATCTGCAGAACGATATTAAGAATATGAACTTCATGCCGTACAAGTCTGAACGGTATGAAAAAACCTTTGCTCGTATTGAAGAGAAGATCCACCATGCAAAACAAGGAATCGTCAAATGAAAAAAATCTACGATCGAATTGTTGACATGCGGGGAAATCTTCTGACGGTGATCGCTGAAAATGTGACGCTCGGTGAAATGGCGCGTATTCACAAACAAAGCGGCGAGAGCACGTATGCCTCGGTTCTCAGGATTGATGGCAACAAAGTAACCTTGCAGGCCTTCGAAAACACCCGCGGCATTGGAACGCATGATAGGGTTACATTTTTAGGCAAACAAATGGAAGGCGTTGTGTCGGAAGCACTGCTCGGGCGCCGTTTTAACGGTTCGGGAGAGCCGATCGATAAAGGGCCTGCCGTTGTCGGAGATCACGTCGAGGTCAATTCTCCTTCCTTTAATCCCGTCCGCCGGATTGTTCCCCATGAGCTTGTCCGGACGAACATCCCGATGATCGATGTCTTCAATTGCCTCGTCAAATCGCAGAAGATCCCGATCTTCTCAATTGCCGGGGAGCCGTACAACCAACTCCTCATGCGGATTGCCAATCAAACCGATGCCGATGTCGTGGTGATCGGAGGCATGGGGCTGAGATTCGATGACTACCAAGCATTTATCGACAATGCAGAAAAGGCAGGTTCTCTCGAAAAAACGGTGATGTTCATTCACCTGGCGACAGATCCTGCGGTCGAATGTCTTCTCGTTCCGGACTTAGCGCTCGCCTCTGCAGAAAAATTTGCTGTCGAAGATAAAAATGTTCTCGTGCTGCTTACCGACATGACAGCGTTTGGCGATGCGATCAAAGAGATTGCGATCACCATGGACCAAATCCCTTCTAACCGCGGCTATCCCGGATCGCTTTACTCGGATCTGGCAGCCCGGTATGAAAAAGCGGTCGATATCGACGGCAGCGGCTCGATCACGATTATTTCCGTGACGACGATGCCCGGCGGCGATGTCACCCATCCGATCCCCGATAACACCGGATACATTACCGAAGGACAGTTTTATCTCCACGGCGGGTCGATCGATCCGTTTGGATCGCTTTCGCGTTTGAAACAGCAAGTCATCGGAAAAGTCACCCGCGAAGACCATGGCGATGTTGCTAATGCTCAAATCCGGCTCTATGCCGAAGGAAAAAAAGCCAGGGAGCGTCAGGCGATGGGTTTTAAACTCTCTCGCTGGGATGAAAAATTGCTTCACTTTGCCAATCTCTTTGAGAACCGAATGATGAATTTAGAGGTCAATCTTCTCCTTGAAGATGCGCTTGATGACGGCTGGAAGACATTGAGCGAGTGTTTTGAGCCGCAAGAAATTGGAATTAAACAAACACTGATTGATAAATACTGGCCCTCTCATGGTTAATTATGGTTAAGCTGACGAAGACAGAACTCAGATCGGAGCAGTACCGGTTCCAACAGCTGAACAAATATTTGCCGACGCTGCAACTGAAGAAAATGCTTCTCCAGATCGAAGTCAATCAGGCAGAACTTGAGATCCATGAGCTCCAGGGAGAGTTTGGCCAGATGGAGAAAAAAATAACGGCCTATGCTGCTCTTTTTTCTGATAAGAGCGCTTTTGATCTCTATCCTGCAGTCAAAGTTGTCGAGGTCCAAAAAAAACATGAGAACATCGCCGGCATTGATATTCCTGTTTTAGAAAAAGTCGTCTTCCAAGAAAGTTCTTATATGCTTTTCGAGGCGCCTGTTTGGCTCGATTCTGCTATCGTGGACTTAAGAGAATTGATCACAATCCGAGAAAAAATTCGGGTTGGTGAGGAAAAAAAAGCTGCTCTAGAAAAAGAACTTA
>DASUCX010000037.1:0-2420 GCA_036275855.1 Rhabdochlamydiaceae bacterium | reverse complement strand
TCACGGCATTAGCCCCGAGTTTTTCTTTCATTGAGTTGACAGCCATGAAGTAGTCCGCACCGGTGCGGTCCATTTTGTTGATAAAAGCAATACGAGGAACGCCGTAGCGGGTGGCTTGACGCCAGACGGTCTCAGATTGAGGTTGAACACCGGCAACAGCATCAAAAACAGCGACAGCGCCATCGAGAACACGGAGTGACCGTTCCACTTCAATCGTGAAGTCGACGTGGCCAGGGGTATCGATGATGTTGATTTTGCTGCCTTTCCAATAGACGGTTGTGGAAGCAGAGGTGATCGTGATGCCGCGCTCTTTCTCTTGCTCCATCCAATCCATGGTCGCGGCTCCTTCATGCACTTCACCCATACGGTGGAGGCGTCCGGAATAATAGAGGATCCGTTCGGTTGTCGTGGTTTTGCCCGCATCGATGTGGGCCATGATCCCGATATTGCGGACATTGTTTAAAGTATCTGTTTCTGGCCGCTTATGTTGCTCGCTCATGTGCTTTTACCATTTGTAGTGGGCAAAAGCTTTGTTGGCTTCGGCCATTTTGTGAACGTCGTCTTTTTTCTTGATGGAGGAGCCTTGATTGTTGAAACAGTCAGCAAGCTCTTGCGCCAACCCTTCTTCCATAGAGCGGCCGACTTTTTCTTGGGCGTATTGAATGATCCATTTCATGGCCATCGAAGTCCGTCTGTCAGCGGGGATTTCCACCGGAACTTGGTAAGTCGCTCCACCGATGCGGCGGGATTTAACTTCTAAAGTCGGTTTTGCGTTTTCAAGCGCTTGTTCAAAAGCAGCTACAGGGTCTTCAGCTTTAATTTTCTTCGCGAATTTTTCGAGGGCGTTGTAGATAATTCTGCGGGCAGTCGATTTTTTGCCATCGATCATGAGTTTATTGATAAATTTCGCTAAAACAAAGCTGTTAAAAACCGGATCCGGATCAATTTGCCGCTTTACAGCGCGACGTCTACGTGACATAACTTTTTTTCCTTATAATTTTAAAATTCTTCACTGTGCTCTCGCAAGAGCCGACTCAGGAATTATTTCCTTCGCCAAGAGGGCTTTTAGAAGCCATCCTCAATTACTTAAGACCTTTGCTCTTCCAAAGGTCTCTTACTTAGGCTGTTTAGCCCCATATTTGGATCTGCTTTGCTTGCGGTCTTTGACGGCAGCGCAGTCCAACGATCCACGCACGATGTGATATCTCACACCGGGAAGATCTTTTACACGGCCCCCGCGGACGAGGACAATGCTGTGTTCCTGAAGGTTGTGTCCCTCTCCGCCAATGTAGGCGATGACTTCTTGTCCATTCGAGAGACGAACCCAGGCTACTTTTCGTAGGGCAGAGTTCGGTTTTTTCGGCGTCTTTGTCTTAACTTGCAGGCAAACACCCCGTTTTTGAGGGCATTGCTGCAGAGCTGGCGACTTGCGACGTCTCGATTTTCTTCCACGACCGAATCTGACCAATTGGTTAATTGTCGGCATCAGTTCTCCTATTTCTACTTGAGAATCTAAAAACTATAGCTTAAGGCGGTTATTTTTTGCAAAAAGATTGAGAGAGGCACATCATGGCAAGTAAAATATTTATAGACAGTTGCCACTGTAGCCTCCTGTTCTGACGGTAATCCTTCGCCAGAGACAATAAGCTGTGCCAACGGCTAAACAGCTCAATACACCAGCTATAAATCCGTAGAAAAACATAGCAACAAAGGACTTTTGAAGTATTTGCACTTTTCTTTTGGCTTCAGTGATCTCCTCCTTCATCTCAAATTCCACTTTTTCTCTATCCTCCTGCTCCTGTTTTGCTGCTTCAAATAGTTTATCCAAATATGGTTTTAGTGTGATAGCAAACTCATTGGGTTTCGAGAGAATATCTTGTGGTGGAGTTGGGCTTGGGGGGGGCTTTCAGGCGGAGTTGCCCCAGTTGCGCGAGGCGAACCATTTGAAGCGGTCATACTAATACCCTACATTTTTCGGATCAATTTTTGTTTGTAGGCGAGTATGTTAATCCCTCCCCAATTTTTGGAAAATTCTACCATGAACTTAAATTTTTGTCTCTGGCGTTTTGAGACGCTTCGCGAGCCTATGTAAGTTGCTATGAGCTTGGTTTTTCATTTGCCCATCAATGCGAAAGTGGAGTAAAATCGTCTTTCAGGGTATGGAGAGATTCATGGAAGACATTAATCCAAGAGTAGACATTGCGTTCAAAAAAATCTTTGGCGTTGAAGAGAATAAAGATTTGCTGATCTCCCTGATCAACTCGGTGGTGGGTAAAGAAGATCAGGTCAAGGAGATAACCCTTCTCAATCCGTATAACGCAAAAAGTTTTAAACGCGACAAACTCTCGATCCTTGATGTCAAAGCTCAAGGGGTGACAGGCAAAAGATACAATATCGAAATCCAGATCAGTGATGAAGCA
>DASUCX010000036.1:0-4816 GCA_036275855.1 Rhabdochlamydiaceae bacterium | reverse complement strand
TTTTTTGAGATAAGTCCATGGATGTGGATGATATCAAGGAAATTTTATTCTTTAAATAACGCAGTTCGGGTTCATTGACATTATCCGAAATAGTTGCATAATGGATCGAGTATGACGAAAAAACTGGTGTTGGCTTTAATGCTTCTCTTGCTTCCGCTTTCAGCTGCTTATACCATCAAAGATGGCAAGGTAAGAAACGCCAACGAAGTTGCTACCTTGTCTGTTCAGGAACACCATGGGCTGCTTCTCGAAGCCGTTCAGGCTGAAAGGTGGGACGAGGTTGTCCAACAAGCAACGATCATGGTTCAAAATTTTCCTGACTCTCCGTTCTATCAAGAATCTTTTTATTTTTTGGGGCTAGGATTTTTTCACAAAGAAGATTTTGAAATCGCCAACCAACATTTAACGACATATCTCAAAAAACAGACCGCTCTCCAACACTTTAGAGAAGCGATCGAATTGAAGTTTCAGATCGCTGATCGATACGGAACCGGTTATAAAAAACATCTTGGGGGTGTTGAGTTTTTACCGCGATGGATGCCTGCTAAAGATGAAGCGGTCGAAATTTACGACGAAGTGATTAACGCTCTTCCCAATGATGATCTGGCTGCCAAAGCACTGTTTGGCAAAGGGAAGGTCGTTTTAGATGATGAAGAATACTCCTCGAGTATCGAAGTGTTCCAGACGCTAATTCGTCGCTTCCCAAAGCACGCGCTGGCGCCTGATGCCTATGTCGAAATTGGCAAGGTTTATTTGATCGAATCGAAAGAAAGATATCCTGATGCCGATTTTTTAGATTTAGCGATATTAAACCTGAAAAAATTCCGGCAAGATTTTCCCTCAGACGAGCGAATCGAGACCGCAGAAAACATCTTAGCCGAGATGCAAGAAGTCTATGCGAAAAGTTTCTATGAGATCGCTAAATTTTATGAGCGGACGAAAAAACCTCATGCGTCGATTCTCTACTATTCTAAGATTGTCAAAGCGTTCCCCAATACTAAAACAGCCGAACTTTCTAAAAAACGGCTGAGTGTGCTCCGTCCTCCTCAAGAAGAAGTGGCTAAAGAAGAGACGGCTAAATTAGAGCAGACCCCCAATCAAGAGCAAGTCAATGCGGTCACACCTATTGCAGAGCCTGAAATTTCTATCACTAGCGAGCCTGCTAGCGTTTAGTAGTTGCGGCTACCATACCGCTGCCACCGACGACAAAACGACGATTTCGGTTCCTTATGTCGACGGTGATGTACAAGGGCAGCTTACTTCTGAGCTAATCCGGCAAGTTACCAACTCCAACCTTTACCGATTTGTCAAAAACGATGGCCAGTTGTGCTTGAACGTCGCTATTGTCAACGATAAGAGTGACATTGTCGGATTCCAATACGATCTGACCACTAAAGAAGGAAAAATCGAACGGAACCTCATGGCCGAAGAAAATCGGCGGACTCTCACTGCCCAAGTGAGTTTAGTCGACACAACCACGCAAGAAGTGATTGTTGGTCCCGTCAATATCAAAGCATCGACCGATTACGACTACATCGATGTCAATTCATTGAAAACAGTCTCGTTTATCAATGAACAGGGGAAGAGGGAAAAAACGATCACTTTCTCTCTAGGACAGTTGGATTCCATTGAAGGAGCTCAAGACGCAGCGCTGACGCCGATCTATCGGCAGCTGGCACAGAAGATCACTCAGGTATTGACTCGTTCTATGAACCTATCCCAAGAAATTTCTCAATGAGCTTTTCGGCAATTTTCGCTTTAAATCGACTAATTTATCAAGGGCCATATTAGAAATATGACCCTTGATAAATTAATCGATTTAAAGCTGAAAAGTGCGAAAAGATCATGATGAAATTTCTTGGGATAGGTTCATGATGCTTTCGGACGATTCATCGAAGAAATAATCGCTTCCGTGTCGACCACTTCTGTGAGAAAATGTTCTAAGACTTTCAGAATGAACTTTGGAGTATTGTAAACGCCCGAGGTTGAAAAAACGATCTCCAGATGAGGCTTGGTGTTTTGTAGAAGCGCAATAAAGGTCATCGTCTGGGCAAGCTCTTGATGCATCTTGGGTAAAATCCAAACAACGAACTGTTCATTGAAGAGCGTGACTTTATCAGGTGTTTCCAGAACATGAAAATAGTGCATCAAATCTTCATGGGTGGTCGCTTGATCGAATTTTTCATGTTTGAGCAGACCCAGTTCATAGAGCATGTTTAAGTCGACAGCGATGACCCCGTCTGGCGCGTGCTTAGGCAGATTCTGCGAAAATTCAACAAAGGCCTCTTCCAATTGGGATGGCGTCATCATCGGCGTCCACTTCTCCTTTGTTATTGACGATTTATCTTCTAAATACCGATCCCTTCATGACTTATCAACTTATTTTTTTAAATTAATATAACTTATTGAAATTAAAATGATTGTGAAAAAAAAGCATTCGGGAATGCTTTTCCAATAAGGTGATTTCGGGCATAAGTATGTTCTAATGCGAACAATTTTCGTTTTTCTACTTTGCTTATCAACACTGGCTGCAAAGCCTCTGAAAGTCGAGGTCTCAGCCCCTTGCGCAATCCTGATGAATGCCGATACCGGGGCGATTCTCTATGCGAAAAATATCCATGAGAAGCAGCATCCTGCCAGCATTACAAAAATCGCCACTGCTCTCTATGTCCTAGAAAAGCGAGGAAAAGAGCTCGATCGCCTTCTAGAGGTGTCGACCAATGCCTTAAAAACAGTCCCTGCCCACGCAAGACAAGCTCCCAATTCTCCGCACCCTTCCCATACCTTGGAGCCTGAAGGGACGATGATGAGAGTGAAGCCAGGAGAAAAGTTGTCACTCTATAGTGTCTTGCATGGCCTGATGCTCTGTTCTGGCAATGATGCAGCAAACGTGCTTGCTGAAACGACAAGCGGATCGATTGATCAATTTGTTGCCGAGCTCAACCAATTTCTCAAGAGCGAGGGGATATTGGAAACACAGTTTACAAATCCTCACGGACTACATCATCATGAACACTGGACAACGGCCTATGATATGGCGCTTTTGACCAAGCTCGCTCTCAAGCATGAGACGTTTCGAGAGATTGTCCGGTCAGCTAAATACGAATGTCCTCAAAGTAATAAACAGCCTCCGCGGACGATTCCTCAGCATAATCGACTGGTTAAACCGGGTTCCTACTATTATCCGAAAGCCATCGGGGTCAAAACAGGCTATGTGGCCAAAGCGGGCCATACATTTGTTGGAGCGGCCACTCATGGAGGGAGAACGCTCATTACCGTGCTTCTCAACTGTGCCGAAAGCGAGCACCGTTTTCGCGATTCAATTAAGCTTTTTGAAACAGCCTTTAAAGAGAAACCGATCTCCCGTATTCTATTTGCAAAGGAAAGCGATCGGTTCACTTTGCCGATCAAAGGGGCTAAAGTTCCCTTAGAGGCCATTCTCAAAGAAGATCTCCAGCTCACCTATTTTCCTGCTGAAGAACCGGCATTCCGGGCAGAGATTGTGTGGGATCAATGCAAGCTCCCAATTAAGGCCCAAGATAGAGTTGGACATTTAAGGTTAGTGGCAGAGAGCGGTAAAATCTTCAATGAACTGGCCGTGTATGCTGCCCATGATGTCGATCAAAAATGGTGGTCAGTGGTTGGAGATCTTTGCAAAAAGAATAAACCGTTCCTGCTCTCGCTTTTCCTGGGCGGACAAGTGATCTTACTTTTGATGTATTTCGTGAAAAAGAATCAAAAAGTCGGCTAGAGAAAGATTTTCAGGCCGGACCTGAAGCCCTTTTCCAATCTTTTCCAATCCCCGGTCAATGCTTTCCTGATCATAGATAAGCTTGAGCGAAGAACGGATCATTTTGCGTCGTTGTTGAAAGGCTCTCCGGGTCATTGCAAAAAACGCCTCTTCCGAAGAGCCCGAAGAGACAGGGGGAGGATGGTCTTTCAGTGTGAATTTCACAACAGCTGATTTTACACGCGGAGGCGGATAAAAGCAGGTCGGTTCAACGGTAAAGCCGTAGTGTGGATCGGAGTAAAATTGGACGAACACGGTGATCGAGCTATAGTCGTTCGTGCTGGGAAGAGCGATAAAACGGGCAGCAACCTCTTTTTGCACCATGACGGTGATCGACTCAAAAAAGGCTTTCTTGGGAAGGAATGCAGTCAAAATCGGTGTTGTGATTTGGTAGGGGAGATTGGCGACAAGCTTGGTGCCGGGTTTTAACACCTTTGAAAGGTCTTGCTCCAAGATGTCCCCTTCGATCACTGTTAGTCGCTGATCTTGGGTCTGCAGCCGATGGAGGGCGCCGGCAAACTTCCGATCTTTTTCAACGGCCAGCACATGGGCGCCGCGGGCAAGCAGCTCTTCTGTTAAAACCCCTGGTCCAGGGCCGATTTCTAAGACGAAATCGCCGGGCTGAACATCAGCAAGAGTGGCAATCTTTCGGATGATATTGCCATCGATGAGGAAGTTCTGAGACAAGCTTTTTTTAGGAGACGCATCGATCTCTTCCAAAAAGGCACGCAGGGCCGAAGGTTTATAAAGCGCCATTATCTTGCAATAAACGGCTCGAAACGAGGAGGGATATCTAGCGAGTTTTCGTCAAAACCGAACTTCTTTCGCAGATTGGCGGAGTACGTTTTACCTTCTTGCTCTACAGAGGTGTTATACAAATTGTTTTTCAACTCATTGTAGATCGATGCAAAGGTCGGAGGCTTGGTTCTCGTATGCTCTTTCAGATGAAAGATCCGAACGACAGTTGTTCCATCTCGGCTCAACTGGGTGGTGGGACTGCTCCACTCGGTAGGTTTCATATCAGAG
>DASUCX010000035.1:0-14083 GCA_036275855.1 Rhabdochlamydiaceae bacterium | reverse complement strand
AAACAAGACTTAAGGGATGCCCAAGCTAAAGCAGAGCAAGAAACAGGTAATCTGCAAGAGCAAATAACAAAACTGCAAGGGACTCAAGGACAACATAAACAGACTTTAGAAGCACTTGAGGCAGAACACAAGACGGCTCTATCTCAACAAGAGAAACAAAGTGCGTCGTTAAAAGAAAAGGAAACACAGCTAGGCGAAGTCAGAAAAATAGCCGACGAAATGAAAGGTCAACTCGAGCGAGCAAAACAAGACTTAAGGGATGCCCAAGCTAAAGCAGAGAAAGAAAAAGGTGCGCTTCAAGAGCAAATAACAAAACTGCAAGGGTCTCAAGAACAAAATAAAAAGAATTTAGAAGCACTTGAGGCAGAACACAAGACGGCTCTGACTAAACAAGAGAAACAAAATGCGTCGTTAAAAGAAAAGGAAACACAGCTAGGCGAAGTCAGAAAAATAGCCGACGAAATGAAAGGTCAACTCGAGCGAGCAAAACAAGACTTAGAAAATGCCCAAGCTACAGCAGAGCAAGAAAAAGGTGCGCTTCAAGAGCAAATAACGAAACTGCAAGACGACGATGCGCGAACCGAACGCCATAACAGAATGGCAGCCGCCCTTAAACAGCACAAAGATGCCGTTGGCACGATGGCGGCAGAGGTAAATAAAGCCATCGATCAGGATCGCATCACATCGTTAAATAAAAAGTTAGACGAAGCCCAAAAAGAACACCAAAACCAGCAACAACAAATTGCTAAACTAGAAGCCGATCTTAAAGAAAACAAAGACGCTCTTAACCTGGGGCTAGTAGGATTCAATGCTGCCCTAGTTCAAAAGAAACAGATCCAGGAAAACGCCGAGAAAAAAGTAAAATCGTTAGAAACCGAAATACAAAAACTAAATAGTCAGATCTCCGCTCATGAAAAACTATTAGCACTCGCTAATAATCAATTACCATCTCTGCAAGGTGAGGTTCTACTCGAACGAGATAAACGCCTAGAAGCAGAAAATGAAATTAAAGACCTTAAGTCCGAAAAAGCCGCATTGCAAGAGCAAATTACAAAACTGCAAGACGATGCGCGAAATGAACTCCGTAGTAGAATGGACGACGCCTCTAAACAGACCGGCGCTGCTTTTGTCACAATGGTGAAGGGGTTAGAACAAACCAAGTCGTTAAATGAAACGAAACAAAAGCTAGACGAAGCCCAAATAGAACTATGCAAACAACACGAAGACATTAAGAAACTCGAAGCCGACTTAACAGCTCAAAGGAAAATTGCTACAGAGCAGCAAATCCATCAAGAGCAAATTGCAAAAATGGAAGAACTCCTCAAAAAGCGTGATGCAGACCTTAAAAAAGCAAGAGCAGAGCTCGAAGAAGAAAGCGCTTGCAGTGAACTGGTAAAAACAAATTATGACTATGAACTCCAACAACTGAAGGATGAGGTCCTTTCTAAGAAAGAAGCAATCAATAAAGTTCAAAAGCAAATCACTCAACTCGAGTCGGAAAAATCAGCACTGGAAGCTCAATTAGGTGCACCGCAAACAACTGCAGAAGACAAAATCGCCTCAGAGCGGCTTACACAACTCCAAGACGATTATAATAAACTCGCCGAAGAACACGAAATAGCACTAGATACATTAGAAATTTTTCAAATGTTAAATCAACAAGTAGGGGAAGCAAAACTAGAAACTGCAGCAAAAGGCAGCGAGAGTGGAAAGGTTGCTGCTACAGAACTTAAACCAGCCCTGGCTTCAAAAGAGGAAGAACTTCAAAAAACAGTTGAAGCCGTTGAGCAAGCAGGTGCAGAAACTGAACAAGAAAAACAACGCGCTTCTCAAGCGCAAAGCAACATGCAAGAAACCTCCGACCGTCTTGAAAAAATTAGGAAGAAAACTGCAGGCCACACGGAGACTCCAGCACAGCAAATGGCAAAGGAAATTCAAAAACTCAACGACCAAGTCGCTAAAGTCAATAACGGACAGATCGCAGCTATACATAGAGAGGAAGCTTTACAAAACTATATCTTCTTGCTGTTTGTTCAGGAAAAAAACAGAAGAAATGAACCTATTCTGATGGAAAAATTCAATCCTTCCGACTTATCAGAGAAGGACAAAACCTTATTAGAAGAAATCGCGGCAAAAGCAATGCAAAAAATAGACCCGAAGGCGACTCCTGCGTACGACTTACAAAAACTGCTTGAGTCGGAAGATAGAAATACGAAAATCAAAGCCCTTCAATCTGTGAAACAGGAGCATGGCCAAACAGCTACCGGCATAGCTAAGCTTGAAGAGAAAGCCCGGGGAATCTTAAAAAACTTCTATGTATTTTTATGGGGGAATTCAAGATCATTTAATCAGAAGAACAATTACAAAGATTTTTTCTTCGCAAACATTCCCTCTCTTGCAGCCGATTTACAGATTGCTAAGGAGATCTACGAAGAGTGTAGAGCTTACTACGAAAAAACTATGGAGCAAAACGACCCCCAGTTAGAGATGATTGAGAAAAAAATCAGTCAACTGGAAGAAGACCAAAGAATACTCGAAGAAGTCCAAAGGTTATTCCTTGTTTTTCTTGAGAAGTGCCAAGTCGTCTAAGAGGGTTGTCCTAACGTGACGCTTCTGTCATTTCGACAGCTTGCACTTCTGTCGTTTCATCCGTGCCCGGTTGAACGTCTGAGATCGCCATTTTTAATACTTCAATCTTAGAACCGTCGACCATCTTCAAAATCACCGTATTGTCTTGGATGCGGACAACAGAGCCGATGATTCCCATTGCAGTCACGCGGTCGCCTTTTTTCAGGCCGCTGCGTTGCTTTTCTAACGCTTTACGTCTTTTTTGCTCTGGTCGCCAGAGGAGGAAGTAAAAAAAGACAACGCCGAACCCAAGAAGCATCAACGTCTGATACATGTTGCCTTGCTGTGCGGGAGCAGCCGCTTCATCTGCAAGCAAAGATCCGGTTGCCACCACTAAAAAAGCCATAAATTTTTTCATAGTTCCTCAAAAGTTTTTTATAAAAATCTTATATTAAGTGTGCCTGATTTGACTCGAAGAAGCAAGGATTTTAACGCCTTAGAAGTAAAACAATATTTTCAATGTGTGGGGTATGGGGAAATTGATCGACCGGCTGTACATGAATGATTTGATAGTCGGAAAGCTCACCAATATTTTGAGCTTGGGTCTTGGGATTGCAGGAGACATACAGAATATGCTGCGGCTGGAGACGCTTTAAAGCTTCTAAGGAGAGCGAATCCAGTCCAGGCCTGGGCGGATCAACAATGGCCAAATCAGGCTGTAAAATTGAGGCTTGTGAGAGCAGCTTACCGACATCTCCACATTGGATATCGATATTGGAGATCCCGTTCACCTCTGCATTGGTCTTGGCATCGAAGACGGCATGAGGATTCAGCTCGATTGCAATCACTTTCTTGGCCTTCAGGGCAAAAGCCATCCCTAATGTCGCTGTGCCGCAATAGAGGTCATAAACAGTCGCTTGGGGGCTCATATTGGCGATCTCTATGGCTTGGTTGTAGAGAACTTCGGCTTGTTCGGTATTGGGCTGAAAAAACGAAGTAGGACTGATTTTGAAGGTTAAGGCCTTTCCTTGGAGATGCAGCTTTTCCGTAATATGGTCAGGACCATTTAGCAACATTTCATAGAACTGGGTGGGCTTGCCAGGAATGGCTTGCTGCACTCTCAAAAAAATGGTCATTTGAGGATCATTGAGAGCTTGGATAAAACCATTTAGCTGCTTGCGATTGAGGGCAAAACGGGGGTCTCCGGAGACCGTGAGCATCGCTAAACGATCACCTGTCCTTCTGCCCTCCCTTAGCGTTAGGGTCCTCAAGGACCCTAATCCATTACGGAAATTGAAGGCAGCAAGAGGTGTACTCTCCCACCACGATCGGACTCTTTGCAGAGTCTCTGACATCCATGGAGGAGAAATGAGGCATTCTTGAAGGTTGAAGACTTTGCCACGGGATTTTCTGAGGATAAGGCCGAGATACCGGTTTCCGGCTTTATCTTGCGAGAAGGAAAATTCCATCTTATTCCGGTACCGAAAAGGATCTTTGCAAGGGATGATGGGCGCGACTGGGACATTAGCAAAGATTTTTTCAATTTCCGCCTGTTTTTGAACAAGCTGGTCGGGATAGGGAATCTGCTGAGATGTGCAGCCCCCGCAATCAGGGACGTGGAGACATAGCTTCATCGGGAAAATGGTACCATTTTCCCTGATGAATCAAAAAGGTTAAGTTTTGGATTTGCCAGCTTCGACAGATTCTTTGCGAAAGATTTTAGCTATTTTGGCAAAATTAAGTGTCGCTTTGCGGACGCGTTTGGCAGCAGCCTTATTGCCTCTAATCACATCTTCTAGCTCCATCTGCATTTCTGAGAGCATTCTTTTCATTGTTTCGATGGTATCCATCATCGCCATAATGACTCCATGTTGTCGACGTTTGTCTCTTGCATAAGGAGTTTTCGCATATTGTTCAATCTTTATTTGAATCGAGACCTTTAAAGCAATTTCTATGACTCTGAAGAAGAACTAGCAATTCAAAGGTGAAGTTTGATATACTCCTCGGTGAGTTGTTGATTTGAGCTTTCTGTCCAGTGTGCAATTGTGTGCTTTAGGAAGAAGATCTGATCAGGCTTATATGTAGGTGGATTATCACCTGTTTTCAAATGAAGGAAATTATTTATGTCACAAACACAAAAATTGTACGTTGGAAGTCTTCCTTACAAGACAACCGAAGATGAACTTTTTCAGATTTTCAGCCAATTCGGCGAAATTATCTCTGTAAAAATCGTCACAGACCGAGTCACTGGCCAATCTAAAGGTTTCGGCTTCGTCGAGATGTCATCTGCTGATGCTGCTCAAAAAGCGATCGAATCTGTCAATGGTTCAGAGCTTGGCGGAAGAACACTCGTCGTTTCTATCGCTCGTCCTCCACAAGAGCGTGAGCGCGGAGAAGGCGGATTCCAAAGACAACCACGCGGTGGACGCGGCGAAGGCCGTTATCGCGATCGTTAATCTTAATTGATTCAACTTTCAAGACCTTATTGCGATTTGCGGTAAGGTCTTTTTTATTTTCCAAGAAGCTGGTGAATTCCCCCGAATTTCCGGATATACTCTTTTCCCCAGGCTGCTCCCCAATGGGCCACCAATGCTCCGCTATTGTAACCTTGAAACATGATCCAATTATAAAGCGGGCTGATCTCTTTAAATGAAAACTTTCCTGAGAGCAAAAGCTCTGTCAGCGCATTTTGGTCTCCCATGTATTGATCATAAGAAGCAAGGCAGAGCTCAGCCCAGGCTTGGATGACAGCCGATTGTTTAGGAAAGACCATCACACCGGAACTGTAATTGTGCTCTTTAATACTTCGTTCATCCCGGACAAGCGCGACCTCAACACCCTCTTCCCATTCCTCAAAAAGCGGGTTTAAAGGGCTGCAGACCTCGCAATCGATGTCCATCCACACTGTTAGATCAAAAGGGCTTTCAAGACACGCTAGAGGCTTTTTAAACCACGCCTTGCGGGCTTGCCAGACGTCACCAAGATAGGTCGATTCCCATGTTTTGGCTAAATCCAATGGAAGATTTTTGGAAGAAAAATCATGCGGCTTTAGAGAGATCACCTCTCCCCTTTTTTGACACCATTTGACCATTTTTGGACTGAGCCCAAAATCAACGATAGCCACGGGAAAATCGTTATACTTCGAATAGTATTTCCACCACCAGGGAAGAAGCCACTCGGTGTTTAAATCAGAGCCGATCAAGATTCCTTTTTGCATACTTCCTCTATAGTCAAGTCAGCCTAAAGTGTTCAAGCCTTAAAAGCGGCTGTGATGAAGTCTTGATACTCTTTTTCAGGAGCAATCTCTCTTGCCTTTTCGATCACATTTTGAGGGAATTTTGCGACCAGCGTATCGACTTCTAGCTGCATCTCTGCTGGAACAAACTTTGCAGGATCTGCAAAAACACCGGCATCTAACTTGTAAGGCTGATCGAGCAAAAGACCTTTATTTGCCTCTTCTAAAAATGCTCTAACCTGCGGATAGATCAAGGAACTATAATAGCTTGTTCTGGAATGGTCTTGCTTGTAAAGCTCGTGAATAGGATCAAGACACTCTTCTTTCAGAATTTTCGAAACTCTATTGTAATAATTCTGCTTTTGCAAAAATGGCATTTTTTGTTCTTTGACCTTCTCATTAAAATTCTTCCAGATAGAGTCATACGGTTGCTTTGCACCTTCCTCGCGTTTTTTGAAAGCTGTTTCCGCAGCATAACCCTTCTCAAGATGCTCCTTGATCTTCACGATCAGGTCGATTTGTGCTTGGAACTTCTGAACATCCTTCCAGCGGGGTATACCCGCCAACTCCGGACTTTTCTCAAAAAACCTCACGACAAAAGGGTTGTTATGCAAAAACTCTAATACCCATCGATGTTGCGCTTCAGGCTTATCGTATTCTCTAGCCAGCAGCGGCGTTGCAAATTGCTTAAAGTCCGTTCTAAAAATGGATAAAATCTCGACTCCAAGAAGCGTTCCCTGTCCATTATAAAAATGACATTTTTCTTCAATGATTTGAGGCAGCGGAAGCTCAAGAGCCGCTTTTCGCTTCTGGGCAAAATCTTCGCCGGGTTTCTGCCAAACTGCTAGCTGAGTTTCTGCCAGATGATACCTGTGCAGGCTCCATCCGAATAAACAGGCCGATGCAACTGCACCCACATACGAGGCAATCACAATATAAAACGGCGGGTTTAACAGAGCGAGAAATGTCAGCCCTATGCCAACGCTCCCCGCCCCGTATTGAATTTTCTTGCAGCTGACTAACAAAGCGCTCCATTTCTCGACAGCACGAGTTTGAAAATCACTCTTTTTGTGCTGCACCTGGAAAAATTCGTCGACAACAGCGACTTTTTCAGAATTAAGCTTTACCCGCTGTTCCAAGCTCTCATTTTGAGCTGAATTCAGTAAAATTTCAGCCTTTTGTAGGGTGGGCCTTTTACCACGAACTAAAGTAACAGAATACGGATGATTTTCGGATAGAAAGCTTCGGATAACCGGTGCTTCTTTCCCTAACCGCAAATATTGTAACGTCACACCCATCTCTTATGCTTTCGTTGCCTAACTGTGATACTGATTCAGAAACTGCTGCTCTACAGGTGTAAAAAACTTGTCGATGGGTGCTCCGCTGGATAACTTTGGATAAATTCCAGCAAAAACTCGGACTGTTTTGACCCAATGCCCTAAATCATTCATCCCGCTCGTTGTCTCTTCTAACTGATACAGTCTAAAGAGTTGAAAGCCGACATATAGACATAAGCTCTGCATTGCAAAAGAAGCCACCAAAAAAATACGAGAAAGTAGATCGGCTGCAAACATCGGCCGATTATGAAGAGCGATGACGGACAATGACAGTAACAACGCTGTGCCAAAACTAACTATTAAGGCAGAGAATAGTTTTTCGCGCTGCCTTGCAAACCAGGTTTGAACTGTGGTCCTTACCTTATTGCTAACGGAATTCTCAGCGATATCAAATTTATGATGTATGGTAATTGTGTCATCAAAATTCAACTCAAGTGGCTCTTCGTTTGTCTCCTCCGTAGGAACTGAAACAACAAGCCAACCGTCGACTAAAAAATATCCCGTCTGTTTGGCTGTTGTTACAAAATGCGTACGACCCCAAAAATTTCCATATTTAACCATTTCTGCAGCCGTGTTTTTTTCAACTGCCTGGACTTCAAGACCGTGCACAAAATCGTAGATGGGTTCGGGCTGTTCTTTTTGCTGCACTTGCTGGTTAGTGTCGTCATTACTGCTTCCACTAGGTACTGAACTTTCATCATCTGAAAGCTGAACTTGCCGGATGAGGTCAGACTTACCTTCTTGCGCACGTTTTAAAATCTGATCATTCTTAAAATAAGTTACCCGTTTTTGGCAAAGTTTAACAAGCTCGTCCTCATCAATTTCCTTAGGAGGAAGCATCTCTTCCGGAATCGTATAATAGTTCTCGAAAACATGATCCTGGTCGCACTTTGGGAAACGGTCTGTAACCTCAATTGCATCATTAAGCTGATGATGCATGATCCATGTTGCAAAAAGTTTTTCGTAAGATGTAAAAATAGTGGTCATGTTACCTCAAAAATCAAAGAAATTATAGAGGAACACCGAATAGAAAAGTGAATGAAAAAAAATTTGAAGGGGTCGTTGAAAACTCGCTTTGGAGCCCAAATCGGAGTTTTGCAATGGCCTCTGAAGCATAAATAAAAAAGCCCTCGCTGGCAAAGCCAACGAGGGCGAAGAAAGAACTGGCGGCAACCTACTCTACCATACTCTTGCGTACAGTACCATCGGCGATGAGAGGCTTGACTGCTGAGTTCGGAATGGGATCAGGTATTTCCCTCTCTCTATAACCACCAGTAAAAAATTTTCGGATAAGCATGTCATTGATGTAAAATAGCGCTCAAAGTTGATAATTCAACTTATAATTTAACAGACGCTTCAGCTTTTTATTATCATTGACTTAGCTCTAATAAATTAGAGCGAAGCCGAAAATAAAAAGGAAGATCAAGTCAATCGAACGATTAGTATTGGTTAGCTCAGCGCATTACTACGCTTACACATCCAACCTATCAACCCGGTCATCTTCCGGGGTTCTATTGGGATACTTTATCTTGAAGGAGGCTTGGCGTTTAGATGCTTTCAACGCTTATCCTTTCCGAACATAGCTACCTGGCTATGCACTTGGCAGTACAACCAGCACACCATTGGTTCGTCCACTTCGGTCCTCTCGTACTAGAAGCAGCTCTTCTCAAGTATCCTACGCCCACAACAGATAGGGACCAAACTGTCTCACGACGTTTTGAACCCAACTCGCGTACCACTTTAATTGGCGAACAGCCAAACCCTTGGGACCTTCTCCAGCCCCAGGATGTGATGAGTCGACATCGAGGTGCCAAACCGCCACGTCGATATGAACTCTTGGTGGCGATAAGCCTGTTATCCCCGGAGTACCTTTTATCCGTTAAGCGACGGCGATTCCACTTTCTACCGCCGGATCACTAAGCCCTACTTTCGTACCTGCTTGTCTTGTTGGACTCGCAGTTAACCTCTCTTATATCTTTACACTCAACTCGTGATTGCCAACCACGATGAGAGAAGCTTTGGACTCCTCCGTTACTTTTTGGGAGGATACCGCCCCAGTCAAACTACCCGTCTGACATTGTCCATCTCCCGGATTCACGGGTTAGATGTTAGACTTCCGACTCTTTAAAACTGGTATTTCACCGACGACTCCATCAGCCCTGACGAGCCAACTTCACAGTCTCCCAGCTATCCTACATATAAAAAGTCAAAAGCCAATATCAGAGTATAGTAAAGGTTCACGGGGTCTTTCCGTCTTGTTGCGGGTAAACAGCATCTTCACTGCTACTACAATTTCACCGAGTCTCCCGTTGAGACAGTGCCCAGATCGTTAGGCCATTCGTGCAGGTCGGAACTTACCCGACAAGGAATTTCGCTCAGTTATTCTTAACTCCCCTATGTTTCCATAAGTGCTGGACTCTATCTTGATTCATCTTGCGATGAACCTCAAACGTTTGGTCTCTGAGGATTCTAGTTTCGCTTGAAACTAGTCTTTCCTGCGGATTGTCCCCATGTCTTTTAGATTTTTACTGCTCTAAAAAAAGAGCGAGTACTGAAAAGTTTTGGAGGAGTTTCCCGCATATGGTTTGATTTTACTAAGGCTAGCGTTGCCGAAACCTTAGGACCGTTATAGTTACGGCCGCCATTCACCAGGGCTTAAATTCGGTGCGTCGCCTTGCGGCTAACACCTCCTTTTGACCTTTTGGCATTGGGCAGGCTTCACACCATATACTTCCTCTTAGACGAGTTTGCATAGTGCTGTGTTTTTGTTAAACAGTCGCCTGGGCCATTTTGCTTCGACCAGATTCCGCTTCTTGACGCGAAGTCAATAACGGTTTCCGGCCCCTCTTTTCCCGAAGTTACGAGGGTAATTTGCAGAGTTCCTTAACGAGAGTTATCTCGCGCGCCTGAGAATATTCATCCTAATCACCTGTGACGGTTTTGGTACGGTCGCCTTCGAAAACTAGAGGTTATTTCTTGAAAGTATCGCGCTACGTCATCGGTTCCTCCGAAGATTCCCCTTGTCCAAGACCGAGCTTTACGCCGCCGGATTTTCCTAGCGGCCCACCCCATCTCGAAACGGACATCCAATAGTCCGCACGCTTAACTTACTTTGTCACCCCGTCGTATAATCTACGGCGGCGCAGGAATGTTTAACCTGCTTCCCATCACCTACGCGTTTACGCCTTGGCTTAGGGACCGGCTGACCCAGGGAAGACGAGCTTTACCCTGGAAACCTTGATTTTTCGGCGAGAAAGATTTTCACTTTCTTTATCGTTTACTCATGCCATGCATTATCACTTGTATGCGCTCCAACGCTCCTTACGGTACGTCTTCGTTGCACATACAACGCTTCTCCTACCACGTATATCCCTCGCGGGTATACATCCGCAATTTCGGCTCTATGCTTCGAGTCCCGAATATTATAGGCGCGAAGTCTCTCGATTGGTGAGCTGTTACGCACTCTTTAAATGATGGCTGCCTCTAAGCCAACATCCCAACTGTCTTTGAAACTTCACTTCCTTTCTCACTTAGCATAGAATTAGGGGCCTTAATTGGCGATCTGGGCTGTCCCCCTTTTGACTACGAAGCTTATCCCCCGCAGTCTATCTCCCGGCTAGCTTCCTGGTATTCGGAGTTTGATTTCCTTCGGTAAGGCTTGCGCCTCCCTAGTGAATTCAGTGCTCTACCCCCAAGAAGTTAACGCCGAGGCTAACCCTAAAGTTATTTCGGAGAGAACAAGATATCTCCAAGTTTGATTAGCCTTTCACCCCTATCCACAGTTCATCCAAAACTTTTTCAACAGTTACTAGTTCGGACCTCCACAAGGTGTTACCCCTGCTTCATCCTGACCATGGATAGATCACTTGGTTTCGTGTCTGCAGCAAATGACTTATTCGTGCTATTAACACTTGCTTTCGCTTCGGCTCCGGAACGTTTTCAGTCCCTTAACCTTGCCATTTACCGCAACTCGCTGGCTCATCATGCAAAAGGCACGCCGTTAGCCATTCCCGTAAAACGGGCATAGGCCTCCGACCGTTTGTAAGCTGTTGGTTTCAGGTTCTATTTCACTCCCCTAACAGGGGTTCTTTTCACCTTTCCCTCGCGGTACTGGTTCACTATCGGTCATCGACGAGTATTTAGCCTTGGAGGGTGGTCCCCCCAGATTCAGACCGGATTTCCCGTGGCCGGTCATACTCAGGTACTCATTAGGCTTTCTAATCTTTTCGCTCACGGGGCTATCACCCTGTATCGCTAACCTTCCCAGGTTATTAAGCTAAAACTCGAAATACCATGTCACGAGCCCTACAACCCCAAAAAGACGAACTTTTTGGTTTAGGCTATTCCCACTTCGCTCGCCGCTACTATGGGAATCTCTTATAGATTTCTTTTCCTCTGCCTACTGAGATGTGTCACTTCGGCAGGTGTAACTTCTTGACCCTATGAATTCGGGTCAGGATAATGAGACATGACTCTCATTGGGTTCCCCCATTCGGAAACCTCCGGTTCAATGCTTCTTTCCAGCTCACCGGAGCTTATCGCAGGTTTGCGCGTCCTTCGTCGTCTGTCGATGCCAAGGCATCCACCAACAGCCCTTAGCAACTTGATCAAAAATTTGTTGCTAATTCGCCGTTAAAATATAAATATGAATTATTCTTCAAGCGCTAATTTACATCAGTGAAAATTGCGCTTTGATTAATTGAATACTTGTATTCATTAAACTTACATTACTTATCCGAAAATTTCGAGAGAACAAATGTAGTATTTTCTACTACGTCTCTTGTTTAGACAAGAGAAGGGAAGCGATGATACGAGCCAAATAAGCTTGCTCAACCTAATGTCGTCACCGGAGGGGTGACAGACATATTGTCCTTAAAAGGAGGTGATCCAGCCCCACCTTCCGGTAGGGCTACCTTGTTACGACTTCATCCCAGTCATCGGCCTTACCTTGGTGCCCTCTCCCCCCTGTAATAAAACAGGGGTTGAGTCAGACACTTTGGGCAAAACCAACTCCCATGATGTGACGGGCGGTGTGTACAAGGCCCGGGAACGTATTCACGGCGTTGTTGCTGACACGCCATTACTAGCAATTCCGACTTCATGTGGACGAGTTGCAGTCCACAATCTGAACTGAGATCGGCTTTCTGGGATTTGCTCCACCTTACGGTCTTGCAGCCCTCTGTACCGACCATTGTAGCACGTGTGTAGCCCTGGACATAAAGGCCATGCGGACTTGACGTCATCCTCACCTTCCTCCTAGTTAACCTAGGCAGTCTCGTTAGAGTTCCCGCCATTACGCGCTGGCAACTAACGATAAGGGTTGCGCTCGTTGCTGGACTTAACCAAACACCTCACGGCACGAGCTGACGACAGCCATGCAGCACCTATACAGAAGTCCTTGCGGACGAAGCCATTTCTGGCATCTCCCTCTGCATTTCGAGCCCAGGTAAGGTTCTTCGCGTTGCATCGAATTAAACCACATGCTCCACTGCTTGTGCGGGCCCCCGTCAATTCTTTTGAGTTTCACCCTTGCGAGCGTACTCCTCAGGCGGTGTACTTAACGCGTTAGCTCCGACACAGCCAGGGTTGAGCCTAGCTACATCAAGTACACATCGTTTACGACAAGGACTACCAGGGTATCTAATCCTGTTTGCTCCCCTTGCTCTCGCGCCTCAGCGTCAGGTAAAAACTAGAAAGCCGCTTTCGCCACCGGTGTTCCTCCACGTATCTACGCATTTCACCGCTACACGTGGAATTCCGCTTTCTCCGTCAATCCTCAAGAAACGCAGTTTCAAATGCAGCACCAAAGTTGAGCTTTGGTATTTCACACCTGACTTACGTCCCCGCCTACGCGCCCTTTACGCCCAATAATTCCGATTAATGCTTGTACCCTACGTATTACCGCAGCTGCTGGCACGTAGTTAGCCGGTACTTTTTCTTCTGGTACCCTCAAATTGAGACGTTATTCACGTCTCTTTCTTGTTCCCAAACAAAAGAGCTTTACAACCCGAAGGCCTTCATCACTCACACAGTGTCGCTCCGTCAAGCTTGCGCTCATTGCGAAAGATCCTCGACTGCAGCCTCCCGTAGGAGTCTGGGCAGTTTCTCAGTCCCAATGTTGGCGGTCAATCTCTCAATCCGCCTAGACGTCTTAGCCTTGGTGCGCCGTTACCACACCAACTAGCTGATATCGCATGAACCTCTCTCTAACCGCAAAGTCGGTTTCCCGATCCTCTACTTTGATAAACAAGGGATTCCCCTCGCCACCTCATTCGGTATTAGCGGCCGTTTCCAGCCGTTATCCCCAGGTTAGAGGCAAGTTGTTCATGTATTACTAACCCATCCGCCACTAGATAACAGGTTGCCCTACTATCTCGTTCGACTTGCATGCCTCATCCACACTGTCAGCATTCAATCTGAACCAAGATCAAATTCTCAAGTTGAGAATTTAATTTTGTATAAAAATCTAAAAAAAATTGTTAAAAGGCAATAGAAGTGATAAATCACTCCTATCGCACAAGCTTATTTATATGCTTGCACATCGCTTCTCTTGACTTGTCTAAACAGCTAAGTGACTCTTGAGCCACATTTTCGCTCAATTTTGTTGAGGAAGGCACCAACTTACTCGAACCCAGGATTTTATTGCAAACCCTTTTGTTTTCGATCGTTGATGTTACTCACTCAATTTCTTTGAGGAAGGCACCACGATACTAGACGACGCGATTTCCACGCAATGACTTTTGAAATTGAAATAATTTATTTATAAACAAATTTGGCGATTCTCCTCGAGAAGTAGGCCGCTTTCGAAATAAAACATTCAGTCTGGATAAGGGCTCCATTACACATGTCAGGGGCAAAGCACTGCGTGTCGTTGTCCCCGACATGTGAAATAGAAGCTCCTATTCCAGACTTTTTTTGAAAAAATTCTATTTTAAGAAAACCA
>DASUCX010000034.1:0-4750 GCA_036275855.1 Rhabdochlamydiaceae bacterium | reverse complement strand
AGAGGTCTAATGCTCTATCGTTACCAGGCGCTTTCAACTACGGGTAAAAAAATCTCCGGTGTTATTGACGCCGATTCGGTTCACTCTGCCAAAGAAAAACTCCGAAAAGAAAAAATCCTCGTCATTCATCTCGATCTTTTTCGAGAGAAAAAAAAAGAAATTACGATCCCTTTCCCCTTTTTACTTGATCTGACCCGGATGCTCGGGCAGTTGCTGCGCGCGGGGATTCCTCTCTTCGAAAGTTTGGTAATTATCGAGGAAAAATATCATCACCATCGATTCCATCCTCTGTTGATGGACCTTTGCGATAGCCTAAAAAATGGATTATCGCTTTCGGAAACATTAAGAAAATATCCTCAAAGCTTCGATCCAATCTATACCGCGATGGTGCATGCAGGAGAGCAAACCGCTTCCCTTCCAACGATTTTTGAAGAGCTCTGCGCACTCCTTGATAGGCAACAAAAACTAAAGAAGCAGTTGTTTTCCGCCGCCGCTTATCCCGTTTTTTTAGGAGGATTTTGCGCTCTAGTGTTTACTGCGCTGCTCCTTTTTGTGATCCCTTCCATGAAAAATCTTTTTGAGGGACGCGATCTTCACCCGATCACTCGGTTTGTGTTTGGAGCCAGCGATTTTATTCATGCCCAAGGGGCAGTAATCTTGGTCGGCCTTTTCCTTTTTGCTGTGGCAATTGCAGCATGTATCAAACATCCGGTCCTCCGTCAAAAATTAGATGGTGTTCTTTTAACACTCCCATTTGTAGGAGAATTTTTACGTGAAGCGGCGACCATCCGCTTTTGCCGGACATCTTCTCTTTTACTCTCCGGCGGTCTGCCGATTTTGCAGACATTGCAGCTTTCGCGCCACGTCATGAAAAATCGGCATTTGGAAGAAGTGATTTTGAGCGCTCAGCAAAAAGTCAGCGAAGGAAAACCGTTAAGCCAAGAATTAAAGGCATCCCCCCTAATCCCCTCCATCGCTGCGCGGATGCTCGCCATTGCCGAAGAGACAGGAAAAACCGCATTTATGTTACAAGATATAGCCAACATCTGTGAAGAAAACCTTGAGAAGAGGCTCCAGCAGTTTACCGCCTTTTTACAACCTGCTTTGCTTCTTCTACTTGGACTCATCGTCGGCCTTGTGCTTCTTTCGATTTTAATTCCGATGACAGATGTCGGTTCAGCACTACAAACTTAGGATGAAACATGAAAAAGAAAAGAGCGATTACTTTGCTTGAGATCATGATCGTGATCCTGCTGATAGGACTCATCGGAGGCGTGGTCAGTTATAACTTGAAAGGCACCTTAGATAAGGGAAAAGCGTTTGCTTCCAAAGAGGGTGCGAAAAAGCTCGAAGATATCCTCAACCTTGAAATTCAACAAGGCATGAGAAAAGCTCTGCAAGTTGCCCGTGATCGAAGTGATAATAGAGATGAAGTCCAGGCGTGCATTGCCAATTCCGGGCTGGTTTCTTCCCAGCAAATAAAAAAATTTATCAAAGACGGCTGGAGTGAATTTTATGCCATTCGGAAAGTTAAAGGCCAAGAACAAGTTGTTGTCACTTCTCGAAAATATGAAGAGTATAAAAGAACGCATCACACCGAAGATTCCGATGAACCTCCGGTTGAAACAGAAGAATAGTACGAGGCCGTTTACATTGCTGGAAGTTGTCATTGTGATTGCCCTCATCGGAATGATGGCGGTTTTAGGCACCTGGTCTCTGAATGATTTATTAGCCCAGCAGCGGCGTCAAACCGAGAGCGATGAACTCTACAATTTTATCCAAGAGCTTCAAATTGAGGCGCTGGCTTTACAGTCAGATATAGAACTCACCTTGACGAAGGATCGGAATCGGTTATGCGTCAGCAGCAAGAGTTCCGAAAAAATCTTGCGCAACAAGACGATCGTGCTTAAAGGAGTGAAGCAGCTCAAGTTTCGAGATCAAACAACACCGACTCTCACTTTACAAGTTTTCTCAACAGGCCGTATCGCTCCTGTAGGTCTGATTGAAATACAAAAAGAAAAGACACCTCTTTGGATTGACCTGCGGCAACCGCTTTTAGTCAAATTCTTTGACAAGAAGCCCACGCTCATCACCGAAGTTATTCCTGATAAACCCAAAAAAAGGGAGAGGTTCTCATGCAACTCATAAGCCCGGCTTTTGAAAATGGCGGTTTTATCCCCACTGTTTATACCTGTGATGGCAAAGATATCAACCCTCCTTTGGAAATTAAAAGTGTCCCCGCTGGAGCGAGGTCGCTTGTGCTGATCATGGATGATCCTGATGTCCCTGCGTTTGTCAGAAAAGATCAGATGTGGGTTCACTGGGTGGTTTACGACATGCCTGCTGAAACACGGATTTTGAAAGAAAATTCAACCCCTCCGGGAATCCAAGGAAACAATACAGATCATGCGCAGCGTTATCAAGGTCCTTGTCCTCCGGACCGCGAGCACCGGTATTTTTTCAAGCTCTATGCCCTCAAGGGCTTCCTGAAATTAAAACCCGGCGCAACCAAAACGGAGGTCGAAGCAGCCATGGAAGGGCAAGTGTTAGAAAAAACAGAGTTGATGGGCCGGTACGTCCGCCCGAAAAAATAGGGATACCAATGTAAATCCGATTTACAATGATCAGTGTTTGACAAATAATTTCTTTAATCCTTATGGTGCGAATTAGAATAGGGTAGGAACTCTAAACCGTTATAAGGAGTAAGCGATGCAAAACGCCGCTATGTGGTTAGCTAGTATATTTGGGCCTTTATTGGTCATCATTGGCCTTTGGAAATTGCTCTATGCAGATGCATTTGCAAAGGTTCTGAATTCAGTCAAAAACTCGCATGGTCTTATGTACTACACCTCAGTGATCTATCTCTGGGTTGGATTTACAGTACTAAGCCAATACGACATGTGGGAAATGGATGCCCTCGTGTTAGTGACATTATTGGGTTGGGCGATGGTCGTCCGAGGCATTTTGGGCCTTTTTGTCCCTCAAATGCTCCTCGATATGTACCTCGGCCATCACGGATTTGCAAAAGTCTGTGGATTGATTCCGCTCGTGTGGGGCGTTCTGCTTTGCTGGATCGGGTTCTTCATGTAAGATTGAAACGCCTCTGATTAGAGGCGTTTTTTTATTCGCATTTTCCGTTATTTCGTTTATCCTTCATAGAGTCATTGAAATTATTACTGGGATAGGTTCATATGCGTTTATTGGCAGTACTTGCTTTATCTGTTTCACTCTTAATAGCTTCAGACTATCCGCGTCAGCAAGAACCTCATTGGAAAATAAAAGTTGAAGAGAGGCACTCGAACGGGCAGCCTTCTAAAATTATCTTTTACGAGGAGCTTGGAGATGCCGAAGCTGTGGCGGTCAAACTAATCACTTACTATCCGAGCGGACAGGTCAAGTTAGAAGCGGATGTCACCTCAAGAAAAGATGAGGAAGGGAAGGTGAAACTGGTCCCTGTTGGAGTCGAAATCGCTTTAGATGAAAGAAGCAGTGTTGAAAAAGTTGCCCACTATAATAACGAGGGAGAGTTGCACGGAGAAATGCGGCTTTATTACCCGACCGGGGCTGAAAAAGGGGTGTTCCATTTCAATAAGGGGAAACGGCACGGATTATTCGTGACGTACCATCTGGAAGGCGGCAAAGCGGAAGAAATCCATTACGAAAATGATCAGATTGTTGGAGATCTGATCCGGTATTACCCCAAAGGAGGCAAGTCGGCTCAGGTTACATATGCAGCGAATATGCCTCAAGGAAAAGCTACGGAATGGCATGAGAATGGCGCTTTGAAGGTGGTGCGTTATTATGACAACGGCGTTTTAAATTCGGATGGAAAAAACCCTGCGGTAGTGATGTATTCCGAAGACCTCGTTATGATCGAAGTCCAAGATTATCGTCGAGGAGAACCGATCGGTACGCATGTGAAGTACCACCCGAACGGAAAAGAATCGCATAAGGTCACCTACAAAGAAGGGAAAAAAGAGGGGAAAGAGCTGTTTTACTCTGCGGATGGAAAATTGATCGGTGAAGGCGAATATCGAGCAGGAGTTCTCGTCGGCAAACACTGGCGTCTCCATGATAACGGCAAGCCGGGGATCACCGCAATTTATGATGATAAAGGGGTTTTGCAAAAGCCGATAGAAGAATGGAACGATAAAGGGGTTAAAATCGCTGAATTTTCCGTCAAAGAGGGAAAATTAGATGGCGCATTTAAACGATGGTCGGATGAGGGAAAAATCACCGGCGAATTGAACTATGTGCTCGGCGATATGGAAGGGCCTCAAAAAGAATTCTATCCCTCAGGCCAATGCAAAAGGGAGGGTTTTTACAAAAATAAGCAGCGCGACGGCCAGTACATTGAATGGTACGAAGACGGCAAAATAGCTTTGAAGGAAGTGTATAAAAACGGCAATAAAGATGGTCTCTGCATTGCAGGGTATCCGAACGGCGAGAAGAAATCGGAAGAGCATTATGTCAATGGAAAGCTTCATGGGAAGAGATTAGGATGGTACGGCCACGCCAAGCTTAAAATCGAAGAGGAGTATGCCCTTGGATTAAAGCAAGGAGTCCATCGCGAGTGGAATGAAAACGGAGACCTCATCTCAGAAGTCCACTTTCAAAACGATCTTCCTCACGGCACCGCTAAGGCTTGGTATGAAAAAGAGAGGCCGAAACATTTGATGAGCTATGTCGAAGGAAAAAAAGAAGGGGTTGAACAGCAGTTTTATGCAAATGGTACTGTGAAAATGAAGGC
>DASUCX010000033.1:0-8078 GCA_036275855.1 Rhabdochlamydiaceae bacterium | reverse complement strand
TGCTTAGGTAGATTAACCGAGTTAAATATCTTGCGTTTATGCTCTAATCAAATTCGGACGATTCCAGCAACGTTGAGTAAACTGACTAAATTAAAAGACTTAGCTCTAAACAACAACCAGATTGAGGAGTTTCCAGCATGGATTTCCTCACTGCCAAAGTTTTCACCCAATTCAACAGATGTTGCATGGCTTGGACTTAGCCGTAACAAAATTCGGGAGATTCCTGCGACTATTCCCAACAGAAACAGTGCCTATATTAATCTTGAATACAATAGGATCACTGAAGTCCCCGATGGATTTGAGAACAAAGGGTGCATCAAACTCGATGGAAATTTCATTGTCGGGTCTGATCTCAGCGTCTACAATTTCGTCAATGGGACCTAAAAAAGCCGTGCACCGTTAGGGACGGGCTTGCCTGGGTTGACCAAGATGACTTTGCCGTTTGGATCTGGAAGTCCCAGGGTCAGGACTTCTGAAACGAAGGGTCCGATTTGTTTAGGAGGGAAATTCACAACGGCAATCACTTGTTTCCCGAGCAGGACATCTTTATCTGGGTAATGCTCGGTGATTTGAGCAGACGACTTTTTAAGGCCTATTTCAGGGCCAAAATCAATGACAAGTTTATAGGCGGGTTTGCGGGCCTCAGGAAAGTGGTCAATCTGAACAATGGTTCCTGCACGGATATCGACTTTGGTGAAATCATCATAGGTAATCATGGTAGGGAGTATAGAGATTTTCTCTTATACCAGCAATAGCTGATCGGATTCTTCGACTTTTTTGACTTTCTGGGTGGCGATGCGGATGCCGCGGGCCTGAGCGCCTTTGACAAGCACATCTTTCATTGGATAGACGATTTTTTTCAGTTTCTGGTTTGATTGGGGGACGAAGTGAATTTCTAACGTCGCCTTAGGATCGTCGGAGATATACAGGAGTTCATTGAGGTCGTCGACGTAATGGTACGATTTTTCTAGGATAAACTGCTCGACGATAAACCGTTTTGCCCAAGGCTGGCCTGTCTCCTTGTTTTTATAGATGACATTCATCACGGTCTTTTTATCGGCAACGGCAATCCAAGCGGCATTTTCGGCGTATTGTTTCTCAGGGATATTAACGACTTGATAGGTACCGTTTTTATAGAAAACGACGATTTTATCGAAGTTGGTGCAGGAGAGTTTGACGGATCCGGAGACTTTGGTTCCGAAGAAGCCTGTTTTGGGATCGTAGCCGATTTTGACTTTCTTCGTCTCGATGGCGCGTTTATCGATCTCTTCGATCGCTTTAACACGGGTTTTGCGAGGGTAGTCTTTGCCGAATTTATCAATGAGTTTTTTTAGATAGTCGGTGGTAAATTTTTTGACGTTTTTGAGATGTTTTTCGACTTCACGGAGGTTTTCTTCGAGAAGGGTGATCTCTTCTTTGTTTTTATCGATATCGAACTGGGAAATGCGGCGGATGGGGATTTGAAGCAGTTTTTCACGGTCTTCGTGTTTGGGCTCTCGAAGAAGTTCTTTGAGGAAGGCTTTGAAGGATGTTTCGAGGGCTTGATGGATTCCTTCTAGGGTTTTGACGGTTTCGATTTTTTTGTAGATGCGGTTCTCGATGAAGAGCCTTTCAAGGGTTTTATAGAAGATCTTTTCGAGGAGCCGGTCTCTTTCGATTTGGAGTTCTCGTTTGAGGAACTCGACGAGTTTATCGGCGTTGAATTTTAAGATCTCGTGGACATCGGTTTCCCAAGGCTGGCCGTCTTTAATGACGATGATTTGGGAATTGAGTGTCACTTCGCATTCGGTAAATCCATAGAGGGCGTCGAGGAGCTCTTCGGCATATTGCCCACGGGGGAGTTTGATCTCGATTTCGACCTGTCTCGAGGTGTAGTCGTTGATCGAATCGATTTTGATCTTCCCTTTTTTCGCGGCTTCTTCAATGGATCGGATAAGGCTCTCTGTGGTGGTGCCGTAGCAGATATCGCGGATGACAAGCGTTTTGTCATCTTTGACGTCGATTTTCGCCCTGAGTTTGATTTTTCCTCGCCCTTTATCGTATTGACTTCTGTCCATGATTCCGCCGGTGGGAAAGTCGGGATAAATTCTAAAATCTTTATCTTCGAGATAGGCGATTTCAGCTTCGAGAAGTTCTGTGAAATTGTGCGGCAGGATATGGGTCGACATTCCGACGGCAATTCCATCTGCACCCTGCATGAGGAGGAGCGGGATTTTTGCCGGCAAGGTGACGGGTTCTAAATTCCGGCTGTCGTAGGAGAGGATTTTATCGGTGATGTCGGGATTGAATAGCGTTTCTCGAGCCAGGGGAGAAAGGCGCGTTTCAATGTAGCGGGCAGCAGCGGATGGGTCGCCGGTGAAGATATTGCCGAAGTTTCCTTGACGATCGAGGGTAAAGCCTTTGTTGGCGAGATTTACGAGGGCTTCATAAATGGGAGCATCGCCGTGGGGGTGGAGCTGCATCGTTTGGCCGACGACGTTGGCGACTTTATGGAGTTTTTCGTCACTCAGCCTCCAGAGGGTCTCCAAAATGCGCCGTTGGACGGGTTTAAGACCATCGACGACATTTGGGATGGCGCGATCTAGAATGACGTAAGAAGCGTATTGGATGAAGTGGTCCTTCATCTGGTGTTTGAGATCATCCATTTTCGTTTACCAGGTTTTGCATGATAAATGTTTTTCGCTCAGGAGTATTTTTCCCCATGTAGAATTCGAGGGTCGGCTTGATGTCGGAGAGGTTGCTAATGGCGACCGGCACTAAACGGATATCTTTTGCGATGAATTGTTTGAATTCATCCGGAGAAATCTCTCCAAGTCCTTTAAAGCGGGTAATCTCCAGCCCTTTCTTTAACTCTTTTGCCGCCTCCTCTTTTTCTTCGATCGAATAGCAATAGATTGTTTTTTCTTTGTTGCGGACTTTGAAGAGGGGAGTTTGAAGGATAAAGAGGTGGCCGCTTGAAACAAGCCCTTCGAAGTAGGTTAGGAAGAAGGTGATTAAAAGATTGCGGATATGCATGCCGTCGACATCGGCATCGGTTGCGAGAATCACCTTATTATAGCGGAGATTGGCGATGTCGTCTTCGATATTGAGCGCTGACATCAGATTGAACATCTCTTCGTTTTTGTACAGCTGATCGAGTTTCATACCGTGGACATTGAGCGGTTTTCCTCGGAGAGAAAAGACGGCTTGGGCGAGCGGATCGCGCGTCATGACGATTGAGGCCGAGGCAGATTCACCCTCAGTGAGAAAGATCATCGATTCTTCGCCTTCTTTAGAGCCGTCGCCGTAATGGTATTTCGAATCGCGCAGCTTGGGGATCTTGAAGGAGATTTTTTTCTGTTTGTCTTTGGCTTCTTTTTTGACGGCTGCGAGTTCTTTTCTCAGTTTTTCATTGAAGAGGATGCGCTCGATGATTTTTTTGCCGGTTTCAGGATATTTGTAGAGCAGATCTTGAACGGCATCTTTGACTTCTTGGACGATCGGACCGCGGATATCGCTATTGGAGAGTTTATTTTTGGTCTGAGATTCAAAGACAGGATCTTTGACTTTGATGAGGATGGTTCCGACAATGCCTTCTCGAACGTCGACGCCTTGGAAGTTTTTTTTAGCGTAGTCGTTGACACCTTTGAGGATCCCTTCGCGGAAGGCAGAAAGATGTGTTCCGCCGTCTTGCGTATACTGTCCGTTGACGAAAGAAAAGTAAGTCTCGCCGTAACTGGAGGTGTGCAAGAAGGCAAATTCGACGTTTTTACCTTTCCAATGGAGCGGTTCATAGAGCCTGTCTTCTTTGACTTCCGAATTGAGCAAATCAAGGAGGCCGTGCTCGGAGAAGATCGTTTCACCATTGAATAGCAGCGTCAGGCCGGTGTTGAGGTAGGCATAATGCCAGAGCCGTTTGTTGATAAACTCTTTTCTAAATGCGAATTTTTTGAAAATTTCAGGGTCGGGAGTAAACTCGATGTAGGTACCGTCGGGCTCCTTGGTCTTTCCTTTTTTCTTGTCTTTGAGGACGCCCTTGACAAAACGGGCTTCGACAAATTCGCCGTCTCGCATACTGCGGACAATAAAGTGGGAAGAAAGGGCATTGACGGCTTTGGTTCCGACGCCGTTTAACCCGACGGAAAATTGAAAAACATCGTCGTTATATTTAGCGCCGGTATTGATCTGGCTGACGCATTCGATGACTTTGCCCAGCGGTATGCCTCGGCCCCAGTCTCTGACAGAGACGGTCTTATCATCGAGCGTGATCTCGATCTTACTTCCATGGTGCATGATGAATTCATCGACGGCGTTATCGATCACTTCTTTGAGCATGATGTAGATCCCGTCATCGGCGTGCGATCCATCGCCCAAGCGGCCAATATACATGCCCGGACGGAGCCGGATATGGGCCAAGGCATCTAAGGAAAGGACTGTACTTTCATCGTATTTTTTAGCCATGGGGATCTATGCTAGCATGTTTCGAATTTTTTTTTCTTCTAGTACTCTTTTTCTTAAAAAAAGGTTTTGCACTAATTTGTCAATAAGAACCTATCTAATTTAAACGTAATACGCTTCCCCTATAGAGTAAGTTCCCACTTGAATACCTCCCACTGAATCGACGTATTCGGGCACACGGCCTTCTAAGTGGACAAGAGCGCCTTCATACGGTTTATTGGGATCCCCCTCTTCAACGCTGACAAGGGGTACACCGATTCTGGCAGCTTCATCTTTGGCAAATTTTTTGAGTGCTTGCTTGTATTCATTAGGGGAATTTTGGGGGTATATTCGTTCTAAAACCATGACTAGTTTTTGGGTGTTTTGATCTCTCCACAAACGAACGATGCAGCGTGAGGTAATGGGGACCACGCTTTCTCCTTCCATTGTTTTTAGCGTGAGTAGACGTCCATCATTTAACCAATACCCCAGAATTCCTTGATTTAAATTCGGATTTCCATCGATCCGTTGGCAGCTATCAGGAACCTCGGTCCCTGAGAGCATGATTTCGATAGGATCGTCTGTATTAGAAAGATAAACTGTTTTAGCAAGACTAGAGGGTTTTTCGAAAAGTTGGAAGAGTGCGTTCAGGTCATTGTGAAATTCTTCTGAGGGAGGTGTCAATGCTTTAATCTCGCTGAATAAATTGCGAATATCATGTTGTTCAAACTTTTCAAACTTATTTTCGAAAATTGTTAAGATCTTGAGTTGGAGCAGGTTTTTATTGTCTTTTTTCTCCATGTTGGCATTTATTAGCGCTTGTTTGACATCTTGTAATGAGGCGCCGTCAAAATATCGATAAAGAAAGGGGTAATTCTCTGAGGAAAGGTGTTTATCCTTACCGAGAGCCGTTTGTATTGTCTTTCTGATCGCTAAATAAAGAGGCTCTTCTTTTTTTGCGCCAGCGCCAAGCTGGACTGTTTTCGTGGTGTTTTTGAACCAGGCTTTTAGGATTTCCGGGTGGTCTTTTTGGAGCGATTGAAAATGGGGATTGCCCGCTACGCTTTCTTTGATTTGTTTAAAATTTCCATCTAAGACAGATTTGAAGACAAGCGCTAAAGTCTCGCGGACTTTTTCAGAGTTCAATGTTGAGACATTAGCTGCATAGATGAAAAAAGCAAGAGGATAACGGGAACTTAGGAAGGTTTTTTGAAGCTTTTCTGCATCTTTTTCAGTCATATTTAGAAATGGAAGTTTGGCTTGAACAGCCTTCATTAATGTTGTTTTCAAAGTGTCTGTTTCATTGAAGAACGAAGTGGCTTCAAGGTCGTGGACTGCTTTAACGGTTGCCAGCTGCTGTCGAATTTCATGTGGCTTTTCTGAAGCAAAGGCTTTTGTTAAAGCCAGAACCGCCTGCTCCTTTGTCAAATCGTCGTTTTGAATCATCGCTATGACTGCTGATAGAAAACTCTTTTCAAACTGGGCGTTTTTCCAATGTTTTTTCTTAAAGCTGAAGATTTCAGTCAGTTTTTGAGCCTCTTTGGGGGAGATGTTTTTGGTTTTTATCAGGCTCCCGAGTAGGGCTTCTTTTAGAGAAGGAGTTTGCGTCTCAGGTAGTTTTGTTGATAAAATATCCAAGATGGGTTGAAGTAGGCTGGGTTCTTGCAGAGTTATCGCCTCTTGGAAAATCGGATACCAATGAGCAAGCCGTTGTTGTTCTTCAGGGGGTAGCGCTTCTCTCATGACGATTAAATGTTCAATACAGGCAATGGCTAGAGCTTGATCAGTTTCATCCAATTCCAAAGCGAATTTTAGCAGTGGGGATACAAAAGGATCTTTGGAATAAAATTTTGGTAGGTCGTCCCTAACTTTTTTAAGGATTGAAGAAAAATCTAGATTTTGTGATCCATAGATTTGGAGATAAGTTTTGAACCAGTAATCATCTTTAAATTGATTTAAATAACGACTCACCGGCTTCAGTTTATCTGAATTGCTATTATACTCCCTGAAGAGAAAAAAGCGAGCTTGAAAACAGCATTTCAAAATGATCCGGGTTAGTTCAGCCCTGTCTTTTATCGGATCAAAATGGAATTTGTCTAGTGATTCTAGCGTCAGCATCCCGGACGACTCAGCAGAGGCGTGGGCAAGCCTAACTAATTCTTTTTTATGTTTTGGATCGTTTAAATTAAGACCAATTTTATCAATGAACTGTGCTAAAACAGTGGGACACTTCATCGTTGCCATGTGAAATATCGCCCAAAAGGCTTCCTGATTATCTCGAAGACGCAATCTATGAAAGTTTTCAAATAATTGGTCACTACAATTTTTATCTATCAATTCTTCTGCAACGAAAACAAGTTGTTTCTCAGTGAGTTTTAATTTGTCTAAGCATGTAAATATAAAATAAGGTGCTTGTGAAATAGTTTTGCTAACTAAAAGCTGAAATAATTTGTTTTCTTTTCGTATGTCGAGGCCAAACGCATTAAAATTTTCAAGAACAGCACCGGCGTTATTTTCAGCTCTTAACTGAATAATTTCTAAAAGAGCTTCTCGATCCAAAACTGGGTCAAGCTTAAAATATTGAATCAAGTCCTCAATAGGTGGATAAAGGCTTTTTGCCTGCTTCTTTGCAAATTTAATTAGCTCTTTTTTTTCTTCCTCATTGCTGGGAGTTAAATCGAAATATTGAAGACACAATCCTAATTCCTCAATAGGGATCTTACTTCTGAGAGAGGCGAGGATTTTTTTATCTTCGGGGTCATTACGATCAAAGTTATATAGGTGGATCGTGCTAGCTAGTTGAGGATCGTTTTTCGCAATAGCTACTCGTAAATGGTACGGAATGCTTCTGTTACGGCCCGTCCAAAGAGTAATAAGATCAGGGCGAGAATTGATCTCTTCTTCAGTCACTCCTGCTGCAATTGCATTGAAGATAGCTTGAGAACCTCTATTTGCATGAAGAAGTAATGACGCTTTATCTTGAATCGAAAGCTTGCCGATAAGAGATTCGTGTTCAATAAGAGTGATAATATCATATCGATCTATCAAATGCTTAATAACTTCAACTGCGGAAACAAGCTGCGCAATATTATTGAAAAGGATATCTGGTTGAGACTGAGCTGCTTTCAAAAGCTGAAGTTTTTGTTGGGGAGACAAAGTCTGAATCAACAAGTAATTTTCGCTCAGAGATCGCACATCACCGTTTTCGGCTAGTTCTGAGAGGTTAATTCCTTGCACGACGAGAGGGGCCTCTTTTTTCTCGTGCAAAAGAGCGACTGCTTTTCTTTTCAGGTCTGGGTGTGTTCGAGCATAGGGATCGCCGCGATTTGCAAGCGCAAGAAACGCACAAGCTGAAACTTTATCGTTGATTTGTTTTTCGGGAGATTTTGAGCTTTGAAGTTCTTGATTAAAAGCTTCGACATAGTCCATAAAATTGGAAAAATCTGCAGATGAAGCCATAAACCCTCACTATTTAGGGTGTCTACTAGAAATGTTTTTTTCAAACAAGTGGATTAAGTTGGTATTATAAAAATTTTTTTTTAATTAAATAATCGTACGCGTTCACGGGGGTATAGGGGGTCTATGAACCTATCCTTTGATTCTTAATAAATGGTTTTTGAAGGATTTTTTTACTCTTTTCAACGCCGCTTCGCAGGGCATAC
>DASUCX010000032.1:0-2656 GCA_036275855.1 Rhabdochlamydiaceae bacterium | reverse complement strand
GCAGTGTTTTAAAGTGAAAAAGGCCTTGGCCTTTCTGCGGGTTTTTGGGATGGGGACTTCTTTTCTTCCGCTTAAGTAGGCGCCGGTGAGTGACGCACGATTTTTCAAGATATCGGACAGCGTTCCTTGCGCGGTGATCTTGCCGCCTTCTTTCCCGGCCTTGGGTCCAAAGTCTAAAATGTAGTCGGCGATGCCAATGGTAAGAGGATCGTGTTCGACAAGCAAGAGGGTGTTGTTCATATCCCGGAGTTTCAGGAGGGCTTGGTTCAGGAGCTCGTTATCAAGGGGATGGAGACCAATGGTCGGCTCGTCCAAAACATAGAGGCAGCCGGTGAGGCCGCTGCCGAGCTGCCGGCTCAGGCGGATCCGCTGGGTTTCTCCGCCGCTGAGAGTGGGAGCGCTTCTTTCCAAAGCAAGATACCCTAATCCGATGGCCTTTAAAAAGTGGAGCCGATGATGGAGCTGCCTATGGGTCTCTTCGAGGAAGGGAGGAACGGAAAGGGTGTCCAAAAATGCGACCGCTTCATCGATCGGCAGTTTGCAAAAATCGGCAACAGAGGCGTTTTCGATTTTGACATGGCGGGCCAAACTATTCAGCCGCGAGCCTTGGCAGGAGAGGCAGGTCGTTTGGGTCAGGAGCGGGGAGAGATAATCCCGGAGATCTGAACGGATTTTCGCAGCCTTCCCCAGCACGTGATTGAGCCCGAGCCATTGAAACCCTTTCCAATGGAGGGGACCTTGCAAGAAAAGTTGCAAATGGTCGGGCGGCAGATTTTTCAGCGACTCGTACGGATCGATATCGTAATGATCGAGCATTGCTTGAACAAAACGGATCGCTTCTGGAGTTGAGGTATCTTGCCAAAGAGCCCGCATCAAACCGGTGATAGAAAGGGCTGCAAGTTCCCGATTCCGGAGCAGATCGATTCCGTATTGGAATCCCAGCCCTAAGCAATCGGGGCACATCCCTTGTTCCGTATTGAAGGAGAAGGTGTGGGGAGTGATCGATGGGTATGATTTTCCTGTCGTCGGATCGGCAAAAGCCAGGTTAAAGAAGAGATCTTTTCCTGCCGCATCGACATAAAGGCTGCCACCTGATTGAGACGCGGCGTGTTCGATCGCTTCTAATAGACGTTTGCGGCCATCTGGCGAGACAATGCATCTGTCGACCACGAGAAAGAGACCATTTTTTCGGTTGTGATCAAAAGGGATGTTTTCATCCAGTTCATAGTAAGTTCCATTGAGGCGGATCCGGAGATACCCTTGTTTTTGAAGCCTTTCTTTGAGTTGTTGAAAGCTTTCTTTTTTGAGCTGGAGTGGAGAGAGAATTTGGAGGCGGGTTTTTTCTGGCAGCTCGAGCAGTTTTTCTACGACATACTCCTTGCTAATGGCGACGATTTTTGCTCCGGTATCTGGAGAATACGCAGTGCCGAGATAAGCATAGAGGATCCGGATAAAATCGTAGGCTTCGGTCATGGTGCCGACGGTGCTGCGGGGATTGCCGGCATGGCTTTTTTGCTCGATGGCAATCGCAGGGGAAAGGCCGTCGATGTGGTCGACCTTGGGTTTAGACATCTGCTTGATGAACTGCCGTGCAAATGGCGACATCGAATCGACATACCGCCGCTGTCCCTCGGCATAGATTGTTTCAAAGGCAAAAGAGCTTTTTCCGGACCCTGAAGGGCCTGTGCAAAGGGTGATTTTGCCGCGAGGGATTTGGACGGTGATCTCTTTGAGGTTATTTTGTGCGGCGCCTTCGACGATAATGTGTTCGAGCGGCTTGACAGTTGTTTTGCTAGCAGCCGGCATTTCAAACTCTTCGTTGAGAGCAAGAGCGGTGGCTGTTTTTCCTTGTGCGATTTTTTCAGGAGGGCCTTCAGCGATCAGTTTCCCTCCGCCGGGGCCTCCTTCTGGGCCCAGTTCGATGATCCAGTCGGTCGTTTTGACAAGGTCCATATTATGCTCGATCACCAGCACGGTGTTGCCACGGCTGACGAGCGATTGTAAAATTTCAATGAGTTTACCGATGTCGTGGAAATGGAGTCCTGTGGTTGGCTCATCGAGGATATAGAACGTTTTTCCCGTTGAAGGGCGGGAGAGTTCTTTGGCCAACTTAATCCGCTGAGCTTCGCCGCCCGAAAGCGTCGGCGACGGTTGGCCCAAACGGAGATAATCGAGCCCCACACGCAGGAGTGTTTCGAGTTTAACTTTGATATGCGGCATGGCCGAGAAAAACTCGGCAGCTTCCGAGACACTCATCTCAAGCACATCATGGATGCTTTTCCCTTTGTAGAGTACGAAGAGCGTTTTTTCATCAAACCGTTTCCCTTTGCAATGGGTGCAGGTGACCCATTCGTCTTCAAGGAAGTCCATGTCGATCTTGATCATCCCCATGCCGCTGCAGTGGGGGCATGACCCTTCTTTCACGTTGAAACTGAATCTTCCCGGCTTAAAGCCGCTTGCAATACTTTCTGGAAGCTGGCTGAAGAGATCGCGGATATCATCAAAGAGTTTGATATACGTGGAAGGATTGGAGCGGGGCGTTCTTCCAATCGGAGTTTGGTCAATCGCGATGACTTTATCGACATGCTCGAGTCCCTCGATTTTCTGATGTTTGCCAACGGGGAGCCGCGATTTGTGCAAGTGATTCGACAGCGCA
>DASUCX010000031.1:0-8156 GCA_036275855.1 Rhabdochlamydiaceae bacterium | reverse complement strand
TTTTCCCCAATAAGGAAAGCTGATGGTCGTAAGAAAGGAGGTCTCAATGGCAACACTTTTTCGATATTTTCTCACGGCAATGCTTCCCGTTTATGGATTTGCTAATGCGTTAGTGATAGGAGACCCCTCGTGGGATAAGGCGTCGGTCAGTGCTTATGCGGTCAATACCAAGACGGGTGAAGTGGTGATAGATCAGCAGAGCGATAAGAGTATGGTGCCGGCCTCGTGCGTAAAGGCAATCACAACGGCGGTTGCTTTACAGATTATAGGGCCTGAGACAAGGTTTCAGACGGATTTGGAATATGATGGGGCGATCGAAAAAGGGATGCTGAAGGGGAATCTCTATATTCATGGGGGAGGAGATCCGTGTCTGGGTTCGGGAAGGATGGAGGGTTCGCTGGCGTGGGACAAACAAATCGAGACTTGGGTAGAGGCGATTCAGAAATTGGGGGTGAAGAAAATTGAAGGGGAAGTCATCGGGGATGCTTCACGTTGGGAAAAAGCGCTTGCACCGTCGAGTTGGCAATGGGGAGATTTAGGGAATTATTTTGGTGCTGGAGCGTGCGCGCTTTCTTTCCATGAAAATAGCTATACCATAACGTTTAAGCCGGGGAGTGAGGGGGATAAAGCGGCAATCGTACAGCAAGAACCAGAAGTTCCCGGACTTGTGATCCATAATGAAATCACGACCGGGCCTGTGGGCTCGGGCGATCAAGCGTGGATTTATGGGTCGGAATATTCGATGGTGCAGTACGTCAGAGGGACAGTGCCTGCGGGTGTAGAGACATTTTCGATAAAGGGGTCGATTCCGGATCCTGCCAAGATATGTGGTTGCTTGTTAGAAAAGGCTTTGGAGAAAAGAGGGATTGTAGTTCTGCACCAAAAAAGAGAAGCTGGAAAGAGAACCGTTTTTCATACAACGCACTCTCCCACAGTCAAGGAGATTGTCTATTGGACCAATCAAAAGAGCATCAATTTGTATGCAGAACATCTGCTCAAAAAAATGGGCGAAGTCATTTTTAAAGAAGGCTCGACACAGGCGGGGATTCGAGCGGTAACGGAATTTTTACGATCGAAACAAATCGATCTGGAAGGATTTCGTCTGGAGGATGGATCGGGGCTTTCAAGGAAGAACCTGGTCACGGCTAAGCAGTTTGTTGCGATCTTGTCACAGATCAAAAAAACTGAAGCTTTTCCGACTTTTATGGAGTCGCTGGTGCAAGTGGCCGGCCACGTCAAAGCAAAAGATGGCTGGATGACGCTGATAAGAGGCTATGTCGGCTATGCCGATGAGCTGGTTTTCGCCATGATCGTGAACCAATGCCTTGACCCCCAGCTGCCCAAAAAAATGAAAGCGCTGGTATCAGAACTTATACCAGTTATCAAAAATAACGATTAGTTTTGCTGCGTCAGCTCTGCAACGAATTTTTGGTCTTCACTCGCGCCTTGCTATTCAGCAATGGTCGCTCGCTCCAGACTCAAAAATTTGTGCAGCTTCCTTGCATAACCAAACGTTATTTTTGATAACTGGTATTACCCAGCACGAGAAAGCTCTGGGATCATAATATCTTTCCAAGGTTTCATCACTTTCTTCCATTTGTCGATGGATAGGGCTAGATTGCCGATATGGCTGGTATTGATGATTTCGAACATCTCTTTGGCCTTTGGACCTAGTTTATGGAGACCTGTTTGATTGAACGCGACCTGTTTGTAGATATAATTTTCTGTTTGCAGGAGCTTGGCGTTTTCATCGATCAATTTCTGTTTTTTTAAGGCTTCTAGAAATTGAGGGACATTGTCCATGGCATTTTCTCCACGGGCTTGGATTGTGATAAGATGCTTGCCGGTTCCTTGAAGCTCTTTGGAGTAACAGGTGTAGTTTGTCGAACGGGAAGCTCCATTGGTATGGAAATTCCTATAAGTGAAGCGGGGAGGGGTTGGATCTTCAATGAGCATTCCGACGTGAAAGGAGAAGTGGGGATTGCGCGGAGGAGTGTTTTGTAATTCGGGGTTTTCAAAGATAATTTCGCTGTTGTTTGTGACGATGAGTTTGGGTGTTGTAAAACGCATGCCGTTGATCTTGACTTCGACGATCTCCCGATTGAGATCGACGAAAGCGGTTTCGAGTTTGCTACTCAGCAACAAGACGACCCCATAGTGTTCCATCAGAAGCTGGAGGTTGCGCGTTAATTCGTAGCACCCTTCGGAGGGATAAAATTCTCCACTCTGAACAGGTTTTGCCATCTCTGGTAAAGTGTCGATCATGGTGCACCCAACATACTCTTCGAAAAAATCACGGAGTCGTATATCCTTGCCAAATTCATGACATCCTAAATCGACATGCGGGACCCCGCAAATAGTAAGGCTCTTCCAGGCTCCTCCACATTCTGCGCTTTGCTCAACAACAAGTACGCGATGTCCTAAGCAACTCCTATAAATCGCTTCGAAAAGAGAGAAAGGACTCGATCCCACGACAATATAATCAAAATCGGTCTCGATACCGTGAAGGGAAATGCACCAAAAAAATAGGATGAGAAAGGTTTTTTTCATGGGATCGCCTTTTCTTCAAAAAATAGTAGTCTTATTTCACATTAAAAAAAAGTTGAGAGCGGGTCGACGTCGACAAGAAGTTGGACGTGCGGATTTCTGGCAGTGAGTTTTAGAATTTCTGTAATAGGACGGGTGGTCTCGCCTTTGATGAGGCATTGGAATCGGAAATGATCTTTGATTTTTGCATAGCCGCACGGGATCACAGGGTGGAGTTCGAAATGGGGAGGAAGCCGAGAGATAAGAAGCGCGCGGATCTCTTGGGCGTATTTGAGAGCAGCCTGAACATTTTTACTTATGAAAATGAGTTTTACAAGATGGCACGCGGGCGGGAAGTTGAATGTTTTCCGGATTTCAATCTCTTCACGGAAGAATGCTGGATAGTCAAGACGGGAGGCATGTTGGATGGTAGGGTGATTAGGAAGCTGTGTTTGAAGAAGCACTTCGCCTTTAAGGCTGCTCCTTCCAGAGCGGCCTGACACTTGCGTGATGAGTTGAAAGGCATGTTCTGCAGCGCGGAAATCGGGGATATAGAGCGCGGCGTCAGCATTGAGGACGCCAACGAGGGTAACGGAAGGGAAATGGAGCCCTTTGGCGATCATCTGCGTGCCAATCAGCACATCGGCCTTGCCTGCACGGAATTGCTTAAAGAGTTTGTCATGGCTTCCTTTGTGCTTAGTGGTGTCGGCATCGAGGCGGATGGTGCGGATATGAGGAAAGATCGCATGGAGTGCGCGCTCGACTTGTTCGGTGCCGGCGCCTTTAAATTTAAAACAATCGACGGCTTGGCATCCGGGACACTGCGCAGGAATTGGAAAAAGCTCAGTGTTGCAGAGATGGCAGGAGAGGATGTTCTTCCCTTTGTGAAAGGTCAAGCTGATCGAGCAATGGGGACAGTTGAGTACGTGAGCGCACACGCCGCAGACAGCCGAGGTATGAAAGCCTCGGCGGTTGAGAAAAACAAGCGACTGTTCTCCAATCTCAATCCGTTTTTTCAGCGCGTCTAAAAGCGGATCTGAAAAAAGTGTAAATCGTTTGGCCTTATCGAACTCTCTTCGCATGTCGATAAGACGGACAGTGGGGAGATGGGCGTTGTCTGCTCGGAGAGTCAAATGACTTAAAAGATATTTCCCGGAAAGCCCATTGGCATAACTTTCAATGCTTGGCGTCGCGCTTCCTAAGATCACAGTAGCATGGGAAAATTTACCGCGCATCACTGCAACATCTCTGGCATGGTAGCACGGCGCCTCATCGGTCTGCTTGTAAGCAGAGTCGTGTTCTTCATCAACAATGATCAGGCCAAGATCTTTTACAGGGCTGAAAATGGCTGACCGAGGGCCGACGACAAGTGATAGGGTGCCTTCCCGGATTTTTTGCCAGGTGTCGCGCCGCTGGCCTTCGCTCAGGCGATGGTGCAGGATGGCGACTTTTTCTTGGAAGCGGCTCCTAAGTCTTTCGACGGTCTGGGAGGTGAGGGCAATTTCAGGGACGAGGAAAATCGCCGATTTGCCAAGTTCTAAGGTTTGGTCGATGGCCTGGAGATAGACTTCTGTTTTTCCGCTGCCGGTGACTCCATACAGGAGATGGGTTTCAAAAGAATGGGACTTGATCGGTTTAACAATTTTTTCGAGAGCGGTGGCTTGCTCGGCGTTCAACGTTTTGTGTTTTGTCGGAAAAAAATCGTGATCGGCCAAAAGAGTCCGGTCGAGGGCAATCGGTTCCAAAGAGAGAATTTTAGCTTCAGCAAGAGTCATCACAGGACTGCGGGAGGTTGCGGCTTTTTCAAGAAGCTCAGTGAGCAGGATGCCTTGGGGGTGTTTGAGAAGGACTTCGAGGATTTTGCCTTTACCATCGCGGTATTTGGTGCAGACTTCAGCGAGTAGAGGACGGGATAGTAGGGATTTGACAAAAAGTTGCCGTTTTTCCTCCATCCCTTTTCGGATGGGGGGGGGGAGGAGGAGTTTGATCACTTTGAAAAAGGGAGCGCAGTAGTATTTCGAAAGCCAGATGCCGAGCTGGAGAAGATCGGGAGGGATGGCATCGGGAAAGAGGTCTTGGATTTCAACGGTTTTTTTTAAGTCGGTCTGATTTTTTAAATGCAGGACCGTGCCGGTGCAGTTCCGCCTTTGAAGGAGAACTTTTACACGGCTGCCCGGACTGATTTTGTCAATGAGGTGGGCAGGGACCGCATAATCGAGGGGTTTGTCGAGTGCTACGTCGACATAGACAGCAGCGAAGAGACCATTTTCCATAAGTCACGCTTGAGGTCAGGGTTTTTAAGGTATGCTTCAACGGATTGCATCATGAGTACGGGGGTTTCTTTCAGGAAGTGGCTTTTCGATGCAGGATTTTCTCGGTAAAAACGGGCAAGTGTTAGAGTTTTCCAGGCTTGAAACGGAGGGGCTAAGATAAGCTGGAGAGTCGGAGAAGTTAAGGTCAGTTCCCAAGAATTTTCTCGTTCGATTTTTCTCATCTCAACAAGTTTGGTAGGCGCGAGGAGAGAGTCAATGGCTTTTGTCACATTTTGCAAGAAACTAAGACCAGCTCCTGTCTCGCCAAAAGATAGAATAATGACTTTCCCATTCAAATGTTGCTCTTTATAGAGATGAGCCATTTTTTTTGCAGCGGCATCATCGGGGATGCCAGAAGAGAGGGCGACTTCGGGGAGGAGTTTCGTGACCAGCTGCTTCATTTCAGCATCGAACTCAGCCACTTTTTTTTCTTTAGGAGGCAATTGTTTTTTTTGTGGAGAAAAATAGGCAGCCTCTTCAGGAGTCGCCAAGATAGAGCCCGAGACAGAGCCCAGGACGGAATCTGGGGTGAGGGACTCCTCCTTAAGAAGAGCAATCGCTTCGTGTATTAGATTCATCAAGACCTTGGGGCCAAATTTTATCCAGCATCAATTTAATGGTTGGGGACTTTTGATGCTTCAATAAAAAAGAAAGTAAACTCTTGCTCGTTTGAGAAGCCTTGATGAACGGCTGTAAACGAGCGATGAGTTCTACACAAGGAGAGGAGAGGTGGGCTGCAAATTCCGCAGCTTCTTGAACAAGTGATGGAAAAGCATGGGGGAGGAGCCGAGCATGTTCCTTCAGTTTGTCTAAAGCCCCTTGTTTGCGGGCCCAATCAAAAGGAGCGAGTTGAAAAGGAGGGCCTTCAGTCAAATAGTCTGAAGAATGCAAAAGTTCGCGTAAAATAAATTGCAATAGCAATGCCGGAGCCTCACCCGTTGAAACAGTGCTTGGCGTAAAAGGCGAATGAAAAAACAGTTGCTGATCGGTCATTAAAACCGAAAATATAGCTTTATAGATTTATTCGCTAGCGCAGAAATAAACTCATAGTTTATAACCCTTGCGCGAACTTCACAATTTATGGGAGATTTTAAATTATGGCATTACCTCCTCTAGCAGCTCTTTTCAGCACCACCGGTATACAAAACCACTTTCCTCTTTCTGTGCTTGGATCCCTTCGATGCACAAGCAAATTTTTTTCAAGTTTGCTTTCTGATAGTTTTATTCTGCAGCGCGCTCGGACGCTTCATTTTACAAGTCAAAATCCGCAGGGCAGTTTATCTTCTGAAGACATACGCATTTTTAAACGCCTGTTTCCCATCTTCCGGCAAGGCCTCAAAGAGCTTCATTCCGATTTAACGGCTGCGAAACCCCTCGACTTTAAAACGCCAAGTGGTGAAGGTGGTGAAGGCCAAATCCATAATCGACGCCTATCTTGGTGTGAAGACCTTATTGAACACGGCCAGGACCTTCTATTCCAAGAAGTCATCAAAAACCAGTGGGTGACCGAGACGGGCGATTTACCCGCTGAAAATTTATCACAGCTGCGAGTCAGCCTCGAGCGAAAAGATGATCTTGAAGATTTGTTGCATAAACTAGCACGTCGGGGGCGTCTAGAGTCTGTCCTTGCCATCATTGAAGGCCCTTGGTTCTCACATATTGATAAAGCAGGGTTTGGACTAATCTTCTATTTCGCAGCAAAATATGGCCACCTTGCTTGTATTAAAGCGCTAATTCAAAAAAACAACTTTGATACTACGTTTCAAACCAATAATCACATTGGTTCAGCTTGTGTGGAAGTAGCAAATAACAAGCGTCACGATTGCTTGGTAGAAATTGTCAATTTTAAGAGAATTGACTCGTCGGGCTACTTCAGAGAAGCTGTAGAAGCAATCATTAAGCAAGGTTATGATGACTGTTTAAAAATCATGGTTCTGTATCCAACGTTTGATGAGATAAGCCCAGACAGCTTCAGTGAGTTTTTCTCTTTGGCATGTGATGAGGGAAAAGCGGAGTGCTTGCAAACGCTGACTCAAACCTCTCGATTTGCTGAATTCTCTGTAAAGAAACTGGCAACAAATTTTTTAAATTTCATGAAAAACGAAGATATTGGCTGTCTGCAAGTCATTCTCAACTGCGGTCGATTTCACGAGATTCCCAACGAAGTTATTAAGACAGCTCTTTTTTTGGGGGAGCCCAACTCAAAATGTGTAGAGCTCTTACAGAAGCATATTCCTAATTACTCAAATAGTCCTAAAACATAATCATTCGAATCAAAAGGGGTGAGATCATCGATTTGTTCGCCGACTCCGACCCAGCGGATAGGGATGCCGAGCTCGCGATAGATAGGCAAGATGACGCCGCCTTTGGCGCTGCCATCGAGCTTGGCCATGAGGATGCCGGTGAGGGGGGTAAACTGATGGAATACTTGAGCCTGTTCCACGGCATTTTGTCCGATCGTCGCATCTAAGACTAAGATAATCTCGTGTGGTGATCCCGGAACAACTTTATTGCACACACGGCGGATCTTGTCGAGTTCTTGCATCAGGTCGGTCTTGTTCTGGAGACGTCCGGCGGTGTCGATAATAACGGTATCCATGCCACGGCTTTTGGCTGCTGTGAGAGCATCAAACGCCACACTCGAGGGGTCACTGCCGCTTTGTGCTTTGACAATATCGACACCGATCTTGCCGGCCCAGAGGGAGAGTTGGTCGATGGCACCGGCGCGGAAGGTATCGCCTGCGGCGAGCAACACTTTTTTCCCCTCTTTTTTAAGCAGGTGGGCTAACTTAGCTACCGAGGTGGTTTTTCCGCTGCCGTTGATTCCGACGATTAAGTAGACGAGAGGTTCACCGGCCTTTGAATGGTTTGGGGATTGGATTTTAGGAGCAGTATCTAACAGATCTTGCGCAAAGCTTCTCATTCGGGCGAGAATTTCATCTGGAGTGGGGTTGGGTTTTTTTTTCAGAAACTCTTTGAGATCATCGACAAATTCTCCCGTCACTTGTGATCCGATATCGGCTTGGTAAAGAATGTTTTCCAGCTGCTCGAGCGTCTCTGCATCGATGGAAGAGGAGAAGAGCGCTTTAATCTTGGATCCTAAGAAAGAACGGGTCTTTGTCAGCGCCGATTTAATTCTTTTAAAAATGCTGAACATATAAACCTATCCCTGTAAAATTTATGGAAAATTTACTTTCATTTTCAGCATCTATGGCATAGCTTCGCTCGGCCATATCACCGTCCCGATATTGTCCTCGCTCAGCTATGTCATATCTATCTGAAAATGAACCGTGTAAATTTTTCATAAATTTTACAGGG
>DASUCX010000030.1:0-2524 GCA_036275855.1 Rhabdochlamydiaceae bacterium | reverse complement strand
TCTATCAAAAAGGAGGCCGTATTAATAATACTGCCCTCTTTTTGATAGACAAACCCCGGGGCTTTGACGCAGGTCAAAATGAAAAAATTCACCGCCCCACAGTATAACGCTCAATTTTCCCAAACGTCCGAGATCTGTTTTTCTAGCTTGTCGACGAAATTTTTTTCCGGTTCTAGAAGTGTGCTGATCGGAATGTCAAGTTTCCGAGAGACCACTTTACGGATATGATCAGCTGTCACCTGAGGAAAGCGGGTTCGAATCTCTTCGATTTTTTGATCGATGATTTGAGGGTCATCGACTTCTTTGCGCATGAGTAAAAGTCGATCAAAGAAAAAGGCCCACTGTTGATGACGAAGCATCTCATCGACTCGTATTGTTTTTTCGACACTGGCTAAATTGGCAGCTTGATCGAGTAGATCTAGGGCTTTCTGTGGAAATTTTTCGCTATTAATAAAGCGTTTTGAAAGAGCTAAGCATTCTTCAAGAGCTTCTTCACCCATGCGGACTCCATGGCGAGACTCAAATCTTGGAATGAAAGCTTTTAGGATCGCTAAGACCTCCTTTTCTAAAGGTTCCCTAACATAAGGAGTGGGAAATTGACTCATCAGGGTGGGATCATTTTTGAGCATTTTTTTATAATCCAAAGGCGTCGTTGCTGCAATGCAGGAGATCGACCCATCGGCCAGCGCTTGTTTTAGGATGTTCGAGGTGATAAAGGAGTGGATGTCATCGATAAAAAGGATCATTTGGTTTTTATTGGCGCGTGCCTCTTGAATAAGTTCTACCAATCCTTCCACAGGGTCGTCTCCTTTTGGGGTTCTATCTGTCAGGAATTTCGATTGAATCAAGTAAATTCTTTTGTCTTTGAAGACAGGAGGCAGGTTTTCATTGTTTTGCACAATCATCTGCGCAATCCCTTCGACTATGGCTGATTTTCCGACTCCTGGAACCCCCAATAAGAGAGGGGTGTTTTTTTGCCTGCGCATTAAGATTTCTGCAATCTGTGCAATCTCTTTTTCTCTTCCCACAAAAGGAGAGAGTTTTCCCTCCAGGGCCTCTTGTGTCAAGTCGCGTGCGAATTGGTTAAGGTATGTAGAGTCGCTTTTTAATTTTGGAAGTTGGTCGAGATTGGCTTTTGGCCTCCACGTAATCCCTTGCGGGGTGTGCATTTCAGTTTCTAGAAGATCAAGTAAACGCGGGAGATCTCTCTGACTCCATAAGCTATCGCAAGAGGGGGGAGCTTTTGGAGGAGTTTCTGGTGGTTTTGGGCTGGTGCTTGGTGCAGGTGCTGGCCAAAATAGTTGGTAGAAAAAATCTAAAGAGAAATAGCTAGCAGGTGGGGGTGTTTCTTGAGGAACAGGAGGAGTTATTTTGTCTTTTGCAATGTTTTGAGTTTTTTGATCGGTTTTGTTAACACCTTCAGATGAAGATCTCGCTTCCCCAGTGTAAACATCATTATTAACTTCGTTGACAGGCATACAGTACCTCCTTTCGTTGAAAACAGTTTGCCTGAGAGATGATTAAAAGACCTCCGGAGACTGTTGTTGAATTAAGGCTTCGTCGATTTTATGGATTATTTTGGCCTTTTTTAGGCTTGCATGAGAGAGGGCATATACGTAAAAGGATGGAAAACTCTTGCAAAGAGGCTCATTGTTAGGTAAGATGAGAGTATAAATGGATCGGGAGTTCCCGATCGGCGTTGGACCTCGATTTTATCGGGGTTTTTCGCTTTTTAGGGTCTCCGTCTGATTCCAATTTCTTGATACTCTGGGTATCCCAGTAGGCGGTTTTCGATAATTTCAAAAGCACGACTTGAAAGACCAGGCTTATGCCGTGCGATAGGATGAGCTACAAGATCTGCGATTTGTAGACCGCTACTATTGGTTTGTTTTGCTACAAAGCGAATATCCAAAGGATAATGCTCGGGTAAGGTTTTTATGGAAAGTTTTTGAAAAGTAGCAAGAAGGTCTTTGTCTTCGGGTGCGCCTCTACTTTCAACGAGAAGATGGGTCTTAAAGGAAGCTTGTCCTTGGGCTGCTAAAAAACTGCAGGTTTGCTCCAAACACGATTCAAGGGCCAAGTCGTAAGGGTTATTGGCATTGGGGAGTATCTGAAGTTGCCTTTTGTCGATAACAGTTGCTGCAATCCAAAAAGGAAGGCTTTTCACCATTTCGTTGAGCGCATGCAAAAAGACACGTCTTTTTTCCTCATCAAATAAAAAGCGAAAGTCCCCAGTGGATTTGCGGATAGCATGATTATGAAGAATGGCAAGGTCATGTCCGCTCTCCAAAAGTTAGCCAAACCTGATCATTTATGATCAAATGAACAACTTTAGGTCGAGAGCTATCATGCTCTCGTTTTAATTTCCTGATGCTGCGAAAACTTCGCTGTTTTGCCCCCGCAATGTGGAAACCACACCACTAGGCGAAACACACCAGGCCCATCGCTCCTTAACAGAGCCGAGGTCCGAGCCGGACACTATCGAAGCTAACGCTTCTTTTTTTTCTTTAAGATCCCACAGGAT
>DASUCX010000029.1:0-4244 GCA_036275855.1 Rhabdochlamydiaceae bacterium | reverse complement strand
TCTCTGATTCTTTTCCTAGCCTGCCCTGCCCTCATGTTTGCGCTTGTAGAAGACCATCAAGTCACCGCAGGATCGGCCAAGATCGAGCACCCCGATGCCAAAACGCAGCACATCCATGCAGCCGATAAAACGGCGATTAATTGCAAAAAATTCAATGTCGGCAAAGATGAAACCGTCCATTTTATCCAGCCCGGGCCCAAAGCTAAAGTTCTCTGCCGGGTGACCGGTAAAGAGGCATCGATCATCGAGGGAAATCTGAAAGCCGACGGCAGGCTTTTCATCGTTAATCCAAGCAGCATTTACTTTCGTGAAACGGCGAAAATTGACGTCCATTCATTAGTGGCTTCGACCCTCAATATCTCCGACGAAGACTTTGTCAAAGGCAATCACCGCTTTTTCCTTGAAGAAGGCGCTAAAGACAGCGTAATTATGAACCAAGGGCAAATTGCCGCAGCGCAAGATGTCGTGTTCATGGCGCCTCAAATCCTCAATCGCACTGTAATCAAAGCAGCGCTGGGTCGTGTTGAATTTTTAGGTGGCGAGCTCATCACGCTGAATTTCGAAGGCGATAATCTCATTTCGTTTGCCATCGATGAGCCTTTGAAGAAAGGGTTCATTGAGCAAGCAGGCAAGATCGAATCAGGCGGGGGGGTCTTACTTAAACTGCGCGTTGCTGACGAGATGATCCGTCAGGTCGTGAATGTCGATGGTTTAGAGCCGGCCACCCAGATGCAGTTTGAAAATGGAAAAGTCTATCTGGTTGCAAAAAGTTCGATAGCGGCGCCTGTGATTAAAGCTGAAGGCCCCATCCTTGAAACAGCCGGCGACTTTTCAGGCGTCTCCACTTTAGAGCTGAGCGCGAAAAAAGAGATGCAGGTCGGGGGAGGCACGATCAAGTCTAGACTTGGCCCTGGAGAAGCGATGCTCAAAGTCGGGCAAGGCGTACTGACGATCGATGCTCCTTTAACGTATGCGAAAGATCTCATCAAAGACAAAGAGGCCCCCAAAAGTCTCATGCTTTCTGCCAAAATCATTGACCAAAATGCTCCAGTGAAAAGTCATAGTTCCATGACCTATTCCGCGGACATGATTCTCTTAAGCGCCGACACCAATGCTCCAAATAGCAACATTACCTTCAATGGACCTGTCATCATTGATGGCGATCACGTCAAAATTACCAGCGGGCGCATTATCGGAGACATTCGATTTAATTCGACGCTCGATGCTGACAAACCCTCTCGCAACCTGACCATTTTCAATGGATCTCAATCGGCATCCGTTGTTTTCAAAGAGCCGGTTGGCTCCAAAGGCCCCTTTTCAACCGTGACCATTGAGACGGGTAAGGCGGTTTCTTCAAATATGGGCGATCGAAATCGCCCTGTTGCGGAAAAACTCACTCTGAAATCACAGAGTGCCGATCTCCTTGGCTCGGTCTACCATGCCAAAGAACAAGTGTGGGAAGTTCCCCATTTATCCATTAAAAGCGGCCAGAACACGACTTTTATTGCGCATGACAAGCCGCTGATCTTCACTCCTGTGACTCATGTTTTTTTAAGCCCCCAGACGCATGTTGACTTCGAAACTAGCGGTGGTCGTTTTGAAATGGCAAAGCTCACCGGCGACGCTCTCCAAGCGATTTCGGTCGGCACTGGACATGGCGACTCGACCATCGGCGAACTGAGCGGAAAGCTCGGGCCGCTCCACGTGCAAAGCCGTAATATCTATTCTGCAGGGAAAATCGATGTCGGCACGATTTTTATGGAAGCGCATGAAGATATTGGCTACGCGGCCGATTCGCACGGAAAAACATTCCAATATGAGCTCATTTCCGACGGCGAGGTAACGTTGAATGCGAGGCGCGGAATGGTTGGAAGCAAGGAGTTTCCCATGCTCGTCAAATCGAAGGGCAAACTCTTTCTCGGCGCCAAATCGTATGCCCACGTCGACGGCTACTTTGCCCATGGCTTTCCTTATGTCTATAAAAAAAATCCGCCTCCCCGCACTGTCTATCAAGGAAATGAGACCCAGTACGTTTTTAATGAAGAGATCTTCATGGAAGAAGCGGAGATTCAGTCGTTAACACCAGATCTAATCCACCTCATCCCTTACGGATTTGTCGATGGAACCCATTTTACCTTCCGGCGCGCTGCGATCTATTTTACCCAGAGCGATAACCAGGGCGATAAGAAAATCACCGATGCCTCTGACGACCTGACCGATGACTGGGCTGATGAATAAAGATGTCATCATCATCGGCGGCGGGGCGGCGGGAATTTTTGCAGCGCTTGCGGCAAAACAATCCCATCCCGAACTTTCCGTCGTCGTCTTAGAAAAGACAGCCGTCCTCCTTTCCAAAGTCAAAGTCTCTGGAGGTGGCCGTTGCAATGTCACCCATTCTTGTTTTGATCCCCAGCTGCTCGTTAAAAATTATCCCCGCGGAGAAAAAGAACTCCTCGGCCCTTTCCACCGTTTTCAGCCGCGCGATACCATTGAATGGTTCGAATCCCGCGGTGTCAAACTCAAAACCGAGTCCGACGGCCGGATGTTTCCCGTCACCGATTCCTCTTCGACCATCATCGAATGCCTTCTTTGTGAAGCCCGCAAGCTCGGCGTTGAGATCCTCCTTCGGCAGCGCGTCGAAAAAATCGAGCAGGGATTTGTCATTCACCTCAAAGATCAACCTCCACTGAACTGCAACCATCTGATCTTAGCCTCTGGCAGCAGTCCCGAAGGGTATACTTTTGCAGAATCTCTTGGCCATACGATTGTTCCTCCCGTGCCATCCCTGTTCACTTTCAACGTTCCAACTTCTCCTCTCAAAGAGCTCAGCGGCATCTCGGTCGATCTAGCCACTGTTGAAATCGGTCCTTTCACCCAAACAGGCCCGCTACTGATTACCCATTTTGGTTTTAGTGGTCCCGCCATTCTCAAACTCTCCGCCTGGGGCGCACGGTTTTTGCATGAAAAAAATTACCAAACTCCTTTTTCAATCAATTGGATTCCAAACCACTCTCAAGAAGAGGTTTTTCAAAAACTCCTTCTCCTGAAAGAGCGGTCTCCACAAAAGACACTCTTTGCCCTCAATCCTTTTTATTTCCCTAAAAATCTATGGAAAGCGCTTCTCCCATTCGATAAGACGCTTGCGAATGTCTCTAAAAAAGAACTCCAAGAGCTTGCTCAAAAGCTCCATGCCGATCTCTATCAGATGGAGGGCAAAACAACGCATAAAGAAGAATTCGTGACCTGCGGGGGAATACCGCTCAAAGAAATCGACTTCAAGACCCTCCAAAGCAAGATCTGCCCCGGCCTTTACTTTGCTGGGGAAATCTTAAATATCGACGGCGTCACCGGAGGCTTTAACTTCCAAAACGCCTGGACCACTGGCTTTATTGCTGGAGTGTCGATATAGTTCATACGCCTTCAGGCGGAGCGGAGGGGGCAACAACATAATCATACTGATGAGAGTGAGCACGGTACAGTCCAGAGTAACCTTTTTCGTAACCATTTACGACATGCGGAGGATGAGTTAGAACAAAATGACCCGGGAAGTACGGTTGATATCCGCCAGGTTGACCGACAGGAAAAGCAATAAAGTAATTAGGATTTTGGTAGTACATCTGCAGCAAGGTCATATTTTCCTGATAATAATGGAACAACTGAGAAAGAACGAAATCGCCGAGACGTTCAGGAGGGTTAGCAATGTTGTTATAAATTTTTCGGATATCTTGATTATCGTGCCAATGAAATCCGGCGCTGGCAGCAGCCCAGATTGCTGCGACTACAATGGCAATTTGCCCCCAAGGGATTAACCGCGGTTGATGAGTATAGGCAGCGAGCGTCAATATGCCGCCTCCGATTAAAATTCCTGCACAAGCTAAAAAATAACGATAAATGATCTTATAGCGGATCGCATCAACTTTGAGCTTCAAATTGACAATGCGCTCAAGCGTGTATTTTATTGGAGTGGCCCGATGATCAAGGAATTGCCTTAGATTTGTCTGTACTTGCATTGTGTAGTCAAATGTCGCTTTACAGCGTTGATATCCGCGCCAGGTATAGGCTGATGCAAAGGCTGCAATTGTAGTAATCAGCGGTCCGACCCATTTATATTTATTGAGGCTGTCCTCTTCTTCTTTTTTTTTCTTCTTTTCCTGTTCTTCTTTTGTGAGCGATTTTGCCGAGGGAGGGGCAGGAGGAGGCGCTGCATCACGAGGGGGATTTACATTGATAGTATGGCTGCTCAA
>DASUCX010000028.1:0-2540 GCA_036275855.1 Rhabdochlamydiaceae bacterium | reverse complement strand
GAGCTATACTTTTTTGCCATTCATAGTCTCTTTCCTTCAAAACAATTGAAAATAAATTCATTCATACCCCGCTTGTAAGTAAAGTTTAGATTTCTAGCAGAAATAAGGATTCTTCAGAACCACTAAAGTGAAATTAAATTTAAAGCATTTGTATATCATGAAGCTCGCCTTCTGCGAGAAAAAGGTCAATATGTTGAGTATTGCTGTCCCATTTGAGTCCATTCAAGCCCCATCAAAGAGCAATTTTAATGAGACAATTTTAAGTCAATTTCTATAGAGAATTTGGGGGCGGTCATCTCCCTCGCGCCGCCCCCGCTTCATATTAGGGGCGGCTACGGGAGGCTCGGTCGGTTTTGCAAGCAAAACATCGCCCTCAACTCTCGTCTGACACGAAAGCCAAACTCTTGGCTTCCTCGCCCCCAATAAAAAAACCCGCTGTTGCGGGTTATTTTATTGGGGGCGGTCAGACTCGAACTGACGAAGTCGTGAGACGAGGGATTTACAGTCCCTTGCAATTGCCACTATGCGACACCCCCGAAGAGGACCTTTGCTGGCGAAAGGAATTGAACCCTCAACCCACTGATTACAAGTCAGTTGCTCTACCATTGAGCTACGCCAGCAAAAAAGGTTCTTTTATAACAAATCAGAACGTTATTTCTCAACTTCAAAGAGTTGCGCCTGTGAGAGCTCTTGGGTAGATTCGACAGGGGTAGACTCGACAGGAGGATTTTCAGCAGGTTCTGGGGTTGCAATCGGAGTCACGTGCCGCTGAAAAAAAGACGACATTTTATTGACTCCAGATAAAACTTGAGCCGACCCAATAGACCTTCTTTGCGTCTTGGATTCACAACATTTTTTAAATTTCTTCCCCGATCCACATGAACAAGGGTCGTTTCTGCCAATTTTTGTCATAAGTAAGCAGGGATTATATATCTAAAAACCAAATCTCGGATACAACTTTTTACCTATGGAGGGAGAAAATAAGGGATTGTGAACCTAATTAAGAATTTCGGGATAGGTTCGTGGTCGACCAAACCACTTTCAAAGTGAAAAAAACATTTCTCTGTGATATGGTCTACTCGGAGCAAAAGATGTACCTCTATGAATTGGCCGCGATCATCGTCTATTTTCTCATTCTTTTGACAATCGGCTATTTCTCTTATCGAAAAAACATGTCGATCGATGATTTTGTCATTGGAAATCGCTCAATGAACTATTGGCTGACAGCTCTATCTGCGCATGCCAGCGATATGAGCAGCTGGCTTTTTTTAGCCTATCCTGCTGCGGTATTTTCAAACGGCATCCTCGCCGCTTGGACAGCTGTCGGACTCATTGTCTGCATGTTCTTAAACTGGCAATGGATCGCTCCAAAAATCCGAGTCACGACAGAAAAATACAATAGCCTCACCTTCTCTGCTTTTTTCGAAAGTCGCTTTGGAGATACTTCTGGCCTCATCCGTATCTTCTCTGCGATGATACTCGTGGTTTTCTATACCATTTACATTTCTGCAGCTCTGACAGGCATGGGAGATCTGCTGTCCTCCCTTTTCAATCTCCACTACGGCATTGCGATTTTGATCGGCATTCTGATTGTCGTTCCGTATGTCTTTATCGGGGGATATAAAACACTGGCCTGGATCGATCTTTTCCAAGGCTTTTTCCTTTTAGGGGTGATCATCGCGGTCCCCCTCTATTTACTCAGTGGCATTGGAGGATTTGCAGGAATCTCCAAAAGTTTTGACGTGCATCATTTAACAAAATCGTTACTGCCTAATTTTTCCGGCCACACCTTCATCTCCATTATTTCGATGGGCCTCGGCTGGGGTCTAGGATATTTTGGTCAGCCGCACATTGTCACAAAATTCATGGGGATCAAGAATGTCTCGGAAATCTATAAATCGAAATGGCTCGGCATGAGCTGGATGACGCTCTCACTCGCTGCAGCCACACTCGTCGGCGCAGTTGGTGTCGCTTTCTTCAATGGCACCATCTCCGACCCTGAAGAACTCTTTATCAAAATGGTCCAAGCTTCTTTCCATCCTTTTATCGTCGGATTTATCCTGTGCGCTGTGATGGCAGCAACGATCAATGCGATGAGCTCTCAAGTCCTCGTTTTAACCTCAAGTTTGACAGAAGATTTTTATAAAAAAGTCTTCCGTCCTAGGGCCTCTTCCAAGGAACTCTTACTCATCTCTCGTCTTGGGATCGTCATCATTGGAGTCATTGCTTTTATGATCGCCTTCCGAAAGACAAGTACAATTTATACTTTAGTTAACTACGCCTGGTCCGGCATTGGATCTTCTTTTGGCCCCCTTGTAATCTTAGCGCTCTATTCCAAACGGGTTAACAAATACGGAGCCTGGGCAGGAATTTTAGGCGGCGGGATTACGGCAGGGATTTGGCCGCTATTTCACACCACGATTTCCCCAATGGTTCCCGGGTTTTTAGTCAGCCTGGTCCTCAATCTTATTGTCTCTCATGTCACAAGACAGAAAGTCAAAAGAGTGATATAGTTGAGACATGACAAGAAAACCCCGTAT
>DASUCX010000027.1:0-3274 GCA_036275855.1 Rhabdochlamydiaceae bacterium | reverse complement strand
CTACATTTCAGCTGCGTGAAAGCTGCCTAATTTCCACGATCGCAAATAGCATAGTATTAGGCAAATACAATGCTGTTTGCGATCGTGGAAATTAGGCGCTTTGACGCGCTCAAATGTAGGGTTTTTACTGAGGATTGGTATTACAGTTTAACGCATTTAAATTGAGCTTGGCCTGTTTGAGCATCTGCCATTGTCATTGTGACTTTAATGCGGGCGATGACGGCTTTTTTACGATCAGTGATGTTGTAGATCCCATTGAATGTGATGTTTGGCTTCTTATCTTGATTTGTTAAAGTCATGCCGCAGCCGGGAGTATTCAATGATTTCTCATCGAGGTTGATGGAAATTCCAAGGAGTTGATTGTCGTAAATTTTACTGAGCGGCTCTTTTAATGCGTGACCTAGGGCAGGTTGGAAAAGGCAAGAAATTTTCCATGCGGGGTCTCCGATTATGCCGCAGTTCGATGCCAGATGAGGTAAAAGCTCATTGAGAGCAGCATCCTGTTTGCCGGTAGGTGCCTTAATAAGGTCTTTCTCCACAAAAATATTCATCGACCGCGCGGCTGCAGAAATTGTGTTTTGGATGAGATCGTGCTGGCGCGTTCCATCTGGGTAGCCAAAGCGGGAGAGTTCTTCGATTGAGATGTTGCAAGGAATGGGAGCAGGTTTATGATACTCGACAAAGGCAAGGTATTCTTCAATGGTTTTGGAGGCAGCATTGCTGGGATAAATGGTTTGGCCTTTAGGCTGAGCAACACGGTAATAGGCAGTTATTTTGGCTACTTCAGAGAGGAGGAAGGTTTTCGGATTTGGATTTTTTTTATGAGCAGCGGTGATCTTAGGGATAACATGTTCCAACAGGACTCGCCGGCTTTTAATGATCGCATTTTTCTGTAGGATAAACGGTCTTGCCAGCGCATGGACGAGAACAAAGAGCAATGTATCATGGCTGATTTTGCCTGTCAGATACAAGACGTGAAGCTTGAAAATGGTTTTGATGACGTTGCCACGATCTTTATCATCTTTACAAAGAGCTTCTATAATGTCGATTTCGCATTTTATCGTGATGAATAACATGATGTGAACATAGGAAAGAATCAGAAATGCTTGATGCTGCTCCACGCTCTCGATGTTGCTGACACCTGGGAAATAAATTTTCTGGACTTCATTTAAGAGCTTATCCATGTGCTCGGGAAGCTTGGATTCATCTCGCAGTTTTTGAGGGACGTAGAATCCGTTGGCTGCGAGTTGATCTTCCATGTTCTTAGTATACAGTTTGGATTCAGTCAGCCTTTTTGAGGTGGACAAGTCTTCTGCTTTGGTAAGAGGCATTAATAATTGGTCGCTCAACCGCTTTTTTAGACTTTGAACGGTTTCTGCCTTTTCGTGCATCTCATCATGTCGTTCGAAAAATTTTCCATCTAGTCTTAAGGCCATCACGAACACGTTTTTATAACGGAGTCCTAATCGCAATCGGGCTTTAACGCGAGGGCTTTCATCTCCGACGTGTTTTTTTTCACCATTCTCTAAAATGACATGGAAAATCTTTTTACCTACAGTGGCAGCATGTTCGATAAAGGCGATGTGGTCTGCATTGACAACAGGCGGAGAAGAAACAGTATTGCCATTCGTAAGATATTTGGCCATGAATGGAATATAGGCAAGAGCTGCGGTTGCCAGATTAAACATCAGACCGTATGGATCATGTTGAGAGACGGGCGTTCCATGCCACAAGATCGTGGTTTCTCTGCCATTGATACAAATCTTTCCGTCTTGGTAAGGAATGTTGCTGGTTGTGCGAAGAGGATCGTAGGCAATTCCGGTACTTCCTTTGGCTTTATTGAATTGGCAAGAGATAACATTCATTGCGTGGGAGGCATCGGGATTATTCAATAGAGCCGCGAGTCTTAGAAACTCTTGCAGGAAGTTTTCTAGAGTCAGTGTACCAGGGAGAGGTGTCTTTGAGGCCAGTTCAACCAGCTCGCGGAGGTAAGGGAAAAGTTCAATGCCTTCAAACCGGATGTCGCAGAGTTCTTCGACGAATCTCAACTGCCATACAAATTTTTGCTTAACGCCTTCAGTGGCAGAAACCAGCATTTGGTAAGTGTTGCGCAAGCAATCTACGGTATCTCGATATTGATCATCAGCCGTTGTGTATTGGGTCGGTTCAAGTAATGCTTTGATTAGATTGTTCCAAGACTTGGCAATTTCCCTATCTGTTGGAGTATCGTCCCCGCTAGGTTGATAGGGTTTAACATTTCTGTAATGGGCAAACTCTTCTAACCGATCTTGGATGAGGCGGTATTTTTTCCACTTGGAAAAATGACGAGCGCTCGTAAAGTAGTTAGTGATTATTCCCGCGACCTTTTCCATTGCGGAAGGGGGTTGCTGCGGCGATGCAGAAGAAGAGCTCGAAGATGCCGCACTAGAAGAAGGAATAGGAGCTGAGCCATTGTCTTGCACATTTAGAGCAGGGTTAGGCGTGTGTGAGGAGGGGGGAGGAGATTCATAATCAGGAGCATCACTACCGGAATCATCGATGTCATCATCAGAATCATCACTATCGGAATCATCGACTTTATCTAAAAGAATCTCATCAGTATAAAGAGAGGGGGTTCCATTTGAGCTTTGTGGAGGGAAGGAAGAATTCGCTGTAGGGTTTTCATGGTTTGTTTGTGCAGGCTGCCCATTATGTTCGTTATTTGGATGTAGAGAAAATACTGTATTGTTACCAATAGAGGGAGGAGAAAGATCCGGGGCGTCGTCATTTGTATCTTCTCCTCCTCTCAGTCTTTGATTTTTTGGAGTCAGAGAAAATGAAGGAGAAGCTGAGCTATTAGTTGGAGCACTAGAAAGTGGTGTGGAATTTGCAACTGCACTCCCAGCAACTGGGGGAAGCGAGACACTTGTAGATGTTGAACTTGTGTGTTTTGGTTCCTCTGAAGGATTAGAAACAGGTGCGTTTTGGATGTGTGAAGAAGGAACAGAAGTTGAGCCGTTAGTTGAAGCACTTGGAGTTTGTGAGGGATTTGCAGCTGTAGTCTCAGTAGTTTGAGGAGGTGAGGAACTTATAGATGGTGAAGTTGTGTGTTTTGGTGCCTCTGGTGGAGGGGGAATAGGTGCGGGTTGAATTTGTGAAGAAGGAACAGAAGCTGAGCCATTAGTTGAAGCACCTGGAGTTTGTGTGGAATTTGCAGCTGCAGTCACAGTAGTTTGAGGAGGCGAGGAACTTATAGATGGTGAAGTTGTGTGTTTTGGTGCCTCTGGTGGAGGGG
>DASUCX010000026.1:0-13060 GCA_036275855.1 Rhabdochlamydiaceae bacterium | reverse complement strand
TGTTAAAAGATGATTAATAATGAATTTTACAATGAACTCAATTGGTTGCGCTCGGATCATCCAGTCGGGTTGCTTCGTGCAGAAAACGCTATCCGTACTCCATGGGTGGCAAACGAAATTCGAACACGTTTTGGGAAGGCGGCGGCTGTTCTTGACATTGGCTGCGGTGCGGGCTTTCTCACCAATCCTCTGGCAAAGCATGGCCACACAGTCACGGGCATCGATTTGTCTGCCTCAAGTCTAGAAGCTGCGCGCCAAAATGATGTGACCCAAAGTGTGAATTATATCCAAGCCGACGCATACGACCTTCCGTTCAAGAAGGCTGAGTTTGACATTGTCTGTGCGATGGACGTGCTAGAGCATGTCGAAGCCCCGGACCGCCTCATTGCCGAAGCAAGTCGTGTCTTGCGTCCAGGAGGGCTTTTTTTCTTTCATACGTTCAACCGGAATTGGCTCACCTATCTTGTCGTCATCAAGGGGGTTGAGTGGTGCGTGAAAAACGCTCCCAAAAATATGCACGTATATCCATTGTTCATTAAGCCGCACGAGCTCGAAAAGAGCTGCCGGAACTGCTCGCTCGAAGTGGTCGATCTGCGCGGGCTTGCTCCTAATCCTTTTACCAAAGCCTTTTGGAGAATGTTGTGGCGGCGCGAAGTGCCTGCTGATTTCCAATTTCGCTTCACCAGAAGTTGTTCAACCGGCTATTGCGGGATTGCAGAAAAAAGGTAAAAGATTCTACGGGACGTATTCAAAATAAGCCCCTTCATCAATGGAGGAGGCGCTCTTCAACAAGAGGACGATTGTAAAAATATTCAATGCTTCTTTTCATCCAAGCGCTTCCACTCTTTTAAGCATCTCTTCCATTTCTCTGGGAATTTTCTTTTTGATAAACCGGCCAAGCATACAGCTGTAGAAGAAGGATAAAGGCCCTTTAATCTCTACTTGGAAAGTCACTCGTGTCATGCCTGCCATTTGGCTCATAGATTGATAGCTGATGACTTTCGCAAAAGAAAGATAGGCTTCTTGCACTACTAGCTTGTGGAGCTCTATCTTTGTGAGTAGGGTTTTAATAACGGGAGTTTTTGCAAATTTAGTACAACCCGTTGTGCCTGCCTGAAATGGACCATCGATTCGACTGAACTCAATTTCTTGATCCCAAGTTTTCCAGTTTTCAGCATCTTCCCAAATCTTCCAAATTTGAATGGGTGTAGCTTTTGTCTCTACTGTGTGTTTAACAATGAACATATTCTAAAACTCCTCTTCTTTTAACCATTTAATTTCTAACTCAAGTTGAGCAATTCCAAACTGCAGTGCCTTGAGACGGATCGCCACGCGGGGCGAATCAGCTAGGTTTTCTAGCCTCTCCTCGATTTTCTTGTACTCTTCATGGATCTTTTCCGCTTTTTGGAGCCTTTCCTGAAACAGTCGAATCATTTCCTTTTGATCGGTAACGAAAAAGAGTTTGAGAAGAAATTCGTTCCGCGGAGTTTCAGAGTTAGTTGGACTCTCGAGCCAAGCCTTAAATTCCATCCGACCGGATTCCGTAATTGAAAAGACTTCTTTCCTTTTCTTTCCCACGTAAGCAATTTCGGAAAGAACTTTTTCCTCTTCAGCCAAAACTTTCAGCATCGGATAAATCGTTGAGTCGGATTCTCGCCAGAAATACACTGTCGACCTTCCCATAAGAGACTTGATCTCATACCCAGTGGCAGGCCCCTCAAGGAGCACCCCTAAAATCGCATACCTTGTTTTGTTTACTGATTTCATCAAAAAATACCCAGTTGCTAGGTATTTTATCGCAGTGTCGATTTTCGAGCTATGCGAATTAATTTTTGAATTTGCTTTGTAAAATTAAAGTCGATTGACTATGACGTAACGTCATTCCTTATTATTGAGCCATCCTTTAAAATCAAACGGATTTTGGAAGGAGAAGATCGATGGCTTATACAGTTTCAAAGTTGGCAAAACTCTCAGGAGTCAGTGTCCGAACGCTGCACTGGTATGACCAGGTCGGGCTTTTGAGGCCAGCCTACCATGGCGTCAATGGATACAGATTCTATGAAGAGGAACAACTGCTGGTATTACAGCAAATCCTCTTTTTTAGAGAGCTTGGGTTTGAGCTCAAGCAAATAGAAAAAATCCTGAGAAGGAGCGATTTCGACAAAATGACAGCTTTGAGTTTACATCGCCAGGTTTTAGAGAAAAACGTGGAGAGAACCAAAAAGCTGATTAAGACTATCGATCGAACAATCGAACATTTAAAAGGAACAAAAAAAATGAAAGACCAAGAAATCTATCATGGCTTCAGCAAGGAAAAGCAAGATGAGTATCAGAAATATTTGATCAATCGCTTCGGCGATAAAATCGAGGATTCCATCAAGGAAAGCAATGAAAAGGTCAAAAAAATGAGCAAGGAAGAGTTTGAAAAGCATGGGAAAGACTGGGTTCAGATCCTAGATGATCTTGCAAAACAATGGAAAAAACAGGTCCCAGTTGGTTCAGTTGAAGTTCAAAAAATCATCCGCAGACACTACGAGTGGCTGAAAAAATATTGGACTCCTGACCGTATCTCTTACGCCGGCATGGGAGAGGGTTACACCGGTTTTGAATGGAAAGATGCCTTCAAAGCGTATGATCCCAAGCACCCTAAATTCGCTCAATTCCTGGCTGAAGGAATGAGAGTTTTTGCCGAAAAGGAATTGTCATAATCCCACGAGCAGCCGGAAAACAACCGGCTGCTTTCTCTTAAGTCAAGGGACTATAAAAAAACACCTGAGTTACATGTCTGATTTTTGACTGAAATTTTTCTAGTTGCTGTTTTTGGTGTTTGCTAGTATCAATGGTTTCGAATTATGATCTCGTTAATCAAAAATGATTTATTAGTTAAAAAATAAAATTCAATCTTATGGTATTAAAAACCAGTTCTCATGCAACCTCGTTAGATTTCTTACAGACAGCTCTAGCTTCAAACCCTCCCTCACACAAGCAGCAGAACTTCTTTACAAACCATCAGAAATGGCAGATCAGCCGCCAGCTTGATTGCGAGTCAGGTTCACCGATCTTTCATCTAATAAATCCTTATGGAACTTCTTATACTGCTGCTGAATTTGTTGTTGAGAACTTAGACCCCGAATTTGGAGAAGCACTAGGCCAACTTACTTCACCTGAGCAGCAGCAATTGGTCCATGAATATCTGCAAAAACGACTGGATCAAGCGACTTCTTATCGAATACATGTTGAGCGCCATGGCGATAAGCTGTTTCTCCGCTTTGGAGATTACGGACTTAAAGGCGGGATGCAGGGCAACGAAAAAGCAGGAGCGCTTCTTTTCTCAGTCGCCCAAATCGGACTAGGCCTACGTTTAATCTTTACAGGAGGTAATGCAGGAATGTTCGCGGGCACTTTAATCAGTGCGGGATTTTCCAGCGGGTTATACGCCTATCAAACGGTTCAATATAGACATCTAGAATATGTCATGCAAGCAATGTACGGAGCCCTCGCAGGTTTGATCACAGGAACTTTTGGAAAGTTAGCCCACGGTGCGAGTGCAATAACCAGAATTGGTTTACAAGTTTTAGGATCAGCTGCAAGCAGTGCTACATCAACGGTGGTTTCTGAAGTTGTAGAATCTATTGATAAGAAAAAAGAACTTAGACTGCAGGAATTGCTGAGGAGTGCTACACAAACGGCGATAAGTGGAGGAATTGGAGGGGGTGTCGGAGCACTCATGGGATCTTTCACGAATGCAGCATTAACAAGTGAAGCGGTTAACAGTTTTGTGCACCAGTTCATGGAAGAGTTTAGCGATGATTTAGCAACAGGTATACTCATCTTAAAAAAAATGGCAGAAAGCGGTGTGAGTTCTGGCAGTAGCAGGTTTGCCGCGGGTTTCTATGAAAACTCGCAGGAAAGAGATTCTACTAAGAAAAAAAATCTAAAAACGCAAACGGAAGAGGCATTTCAGTCTGCATTCATCGGAGCAGCTATCAGCGGTATAACGACCTGCGCAGAACAAGCACAAAAAATTGCTAAAACTACAGAGTTTCGCGCAGCTACACAGACAGCTCAGAAAGCGCAACAATCTCTGGATCAATTAGCTTTTGGCATTGAGAAAGACATTCATCAACATTTAAAACATGGCCATAAAGCGAAAATTGGTGGCAGATATACCAAAAATGAAGAAAAGATCCGAAATGCTTACTTGGAAGGCAGAAAAATCAAATGGGAAAAAGGAGAACACAATTGGGGTTTTCATAGAAAAGCACCAATTAAGAATTACAAGACGTATCAGCTGACTCAAGAATATGCCCAACAACATCACACAATCCAAGGCCTTCAGTTTTCTATTAATCAAATGCAAACAGGATTAAAAATTGCAGACAATAAACTCAGCCAGCAGCCAACAAGGCAGTATCTGCATCTTTTGAGCCGAGGGGCCTTGAAAAAAGCTCTTAAAACAGAACCTGTTTCTTATGTCGAAACAGATTGTAATTTAGAGGAGCTCATCCCGCATGTCGTGCTTGTGCATGCATTAAATCATCAGAGCCCACATGAATCTATAGCAATCGAAATGGTTACAAAATGCCAAAACGAAGAAGAGCGGATTGCTTTCTACGTGGAGAAAGTGGTCACCTTTGATGGATCTATAGGCAATCATCTCCAACTAAAAGAAAAAGAATTTTGTGGAGCTTTAGTGGATAGGCCTCACATTCATTGGGCTTGGAACCAACTGGTTCAGCCAAATGGGCATATGACGAACGATGGGCCTCTTAATAGTTGGGAACAAGCGAAAATCGCCTTCCTAGAACCATTATCCACTTTTGAGAACGGCCTCTATCATAAACCATTCGGTGTAACACCTTACGATACTTTTACTTTTCACTCACATCGCTTTTCAGAGAAATCGATTATTTTAGCTCCACGGTCGGTTGTCGATAAAGTAAAGATCCATTTAACCGGCTTCCGTGGTCGTATTGTCCCCTATGATGATAATGAAGTTTTAAGATCTGCCGTGATTAATGCTTTACAAAAATATTACCCTGAGACATGGCATATCTGTGATGCAGAAGGAAACCTCACCGGTAAGCAAATGCGCTATACAAAAAAAGGCTATAGATCTCAAACATGTATCAAGAAAACAGACGGCAAAGTGATCGTCTTAATCAATAAATCGGGTTATGATGCAGACACAGAGCACAAATCTGAAGCTATCAAGGAGTGGCATAAAGACCGACGCTTTATTGGGTTGCATATTAAGTCAAAAACTTTCTGGCTCGAAGATAAAAAATATTTCAAGTCTCTCAAAAAAATTAAAGAAAAACATGAGACTGTTAAAGACAATCCCTTGTTTGCTGGTAGCGTAAACAATATTGAAGCACTAACCCAGTTGGGGACGCTCACAGCTCTTGAATTCTATCAAGAATCATTAAAATACGATCTAAAGACAGGGATTGCTGAGGTAGCCCGTTACATTATCAATGAAGCAATCTATGCCGACCTTGAGAGTTTATTTTATCAGACAAACCCAACTGCCAAGTTTGAACTTTCCGTCCTTGACCTAACAATGATTTTTGAATCTACACACCTTTATCTCCTCAATTTGCTCGAAAACATTAAGACACACATAGAAAGTCAAGATCCGACTGACAAGCAAAAAGCAATGCAATTTTTCGAATCAGCGCTTTCGAAAGATCCTTCTTATTGCTCCATTCTCAGGCAATCTCTTATTGATATACAGAAAGCTAAAGAAGAGACGTTAAAAATGGTCACAAAAATAAAAACAGAAAACACCCCATCGGAGAAAAAAACAAAACCTTTATGCCTAGTGGTTGCCCAAGATAAATGGGAAAAAATAGAGGCCCCTGCCGATAGTCTTGCGTTTGATCTAGGGAAAAATTGGCCTTATAGTGATCAACTCAGAAAATATGCGAATAAAGTTCTACGCACACTCCCCACAGATTCTGAAAAACTTCTGCAACTGTATCAACAAGTGTCTTCTTTTTCTTATCCCGAACTCCGCACTCTAGAAGAAAGAAAGGAGCAATACCGCTTAAACATTATTTGCAGCATGATCCAGTGGGCCTTGCAAGAAAAACTCTATCTTGCGTCAAGGGAAGAGTACACCGCTTACGGCTCAATTTTAGCCAATAAGTTATCAAAGCAAATCGGATGGCTGGCAGAGTACGGTCTTGAGACCGAAGATTTTACGCTAAAGATCGGCGATTGTTTATTTGATAATATTGTGGCTCAGCTTCCCGGTAAGACTCCAACCTCTCTGCAATTGAGAAAAGAGCTTGTGGGTTACATGCAGAAAAACAGTGAAGCTTACTCTGAAGAGCTAGATTATAACGATACGGATGGATTGTGTGTTGGAGATGGAGAAAAGTCGTTATTGTTTGAAAATTGGCAGCAATATTTAACGTGCATGAATCAACCACAAGTATGGGGCACTGAGCTAGAAATACAGGCTCTGGCCTCCTATCTTGATTGTCCGATTGTTTTGTTAACAGTTGGTATGCAGCCTAAAATTTACAATTCTGAAAGTAAAAATTATCCTTTGTTTCTACACCACCTTAATGATAATCATTTTGAATCATGCATACCGTTTAAAGGACTGGCAACCAAAGATGTGTACAATGGAATTAAGAACCAACCTCATTTTTGATCCCAGCTTGATTTTGCATAAAAATTTCTCAACTTAGAAGGTTCTAATATGCCTATAAACATACCATCAATTCATCAGACACAAACACTGCCTATTCCCCCGATAATTGTTACGATTTGGTCGGGGGTAAAAGATCGAGTGGTTGCCGTCATAACCCGCATGCCTGTCTTAGCAGGAATGGCGGCAATCGGGGGCTTTGTTTTTGGCGCTTCAACTGTAGGGTGTATTGATTATTTTTTTCAGAATAAAATACCGGAGCTTGCTGCTGCGTGGTCTGATTCCAACGACCACAACCACATGGTTCGGGGACAGCCTCTGTGGGATATTAATAAACCTTCTACCGCCGACAAAAACCTTGAATCCCGTCTAAAAACCATCTTTGCCATTACCATCGCTGCTTTGTTATTTTCCATAGGGATGGCATTAGCCGCATGGCAAGCCTATGGAACATCTAGTGATTTCACCTTCATTTCTTTAGCTATAGGAGGAGTCGGTTTTACTTTAGGAGCGCAGTTTTTTGAAAATTACAAAAGAAATAACCCGCACCAGAAGCAAAAATTCATCCAGTGGTTAAGACAAATAGATGGAAATGTTGATCTAAGATATCAATTGGATCTGAGTTACTATTGTGACCATTTAAGATACTTTAACCTCATGCAACAAGGAAGAGAGTTTCATCGAACATTTAGACGTAATAATGACCCTTGCCACACACTCGTTCTTCAAGGTTGCAGGCTAACAGATACCGATCTCAAATCTTTAAAAGAAGGTGAGTGGTTTTCCCTCTTTCCTCATGTTGATATTAGCGATAACCCTCAGCTAACAGCTGCAGGCTTGAAATGGGTCGGAGAAGGAGGCGCAGAAAAACTCACTCGCTTGGATTTAAGCAGAATGAATCTGACAGATGATCATTTGATGCAAATGGCGGCAACCGGCCATTTCAATAACTTAGAAGAATTAATCATCCGTGACAATCCTCTCGTTACGGGAAAAGGTTTAGCAAGAATAGGACAAAGTGGATTTGAGAAACTAAAAATGTTAGATATTGGCGGTAATTCTCAAGTATTGGGCAAGGGCTTGGATGAATGGATAGGAAAAGGGGGATTTAAAAATTTAAAGGCCCTCGGACTTGGTTACACCACTATAATAGAGTCCGATTTGCAACAAATGATTGATAAAGAGATGTGGTTTAAAAACCTGGAAGGGCTTGATCTTGATGATAGTGTTAAATTAAAAAGATTCCCCGCTAATATTTCCCAGATGACACGACTTAGAACACGTCCTTCTTCTTTGGATGGGTATAGGCCCTTTGATAGTCAGGGGATTTGTTTTAGAAATTACGGCGACGATTTTGAATTTACTCCCGAATTTTCAGACATCTGCAAAGCTGGAAAAGCTACTATCAATATTAAAAATGTTAAGACCATTGCTCAACAAAGTTAAACGCACTCTGATTTATTTGTGTCGGACCATTTGAGATGTTTCAATGAATATGAAAGTTCAGATTAATAAAACTTGCCTAGCTCCTCTCGTTCCAGCAATGCAAGTTCTTCATCAGTCAAGGATGTTTCTACCAATTCAATAGGCACGCCCTGCTCTTCAATCATAGCAACGCGATACCCCTTCAATGGGGTGTAAGGGCCAAAAAGAATTTTACATCCCCTGATCTCGGCATCCAAATCATCAACTTGAAAGGCGATATGGGGGACTTGTGTTACCAGTTCTGGGAGGCCATGCCCTTCAGGAAAACGGTGCCATTGAATATGCCATTTATTCCCACTGAAAGGAGTAGAGTAGAACTTAAAGCCATCGACTTCAACGAGGCTTTCGTCTGGTCGCTTTTCGGTTGTTGGAATTCCGTAGTGATGGTATTTGCGCATTTAAATTTACACTTTAAATAAAATAACCCCGCACAAACTGCACAAGATCAGAAACTGCGATCCGGTCTTGCTTCATCGAATCGCGATACCGGACTGTGACGGTCTCTTTGTCGCCTTCAAAGGTGTCGAAGTCAACGGTGATGCAAAGCGGTGTTCCAATCTCATCATGGCGTCGGTAAGCTTTGCCGACGTTGCCGATGTCTTCGTACTTCATGCGGCCAAGGCCGAGATTTTGGAGCTGATGTTTGATTTCTTTGGCTTTGGCAACGATCTTTTCGTTGTTTTTAGCCAGAGGCACAACAGCCACTTTGATCGGAGCGAGGTGTTTTTCGAGCTTCAGGACGATCCGCTCGCCATTTTCAAGGGTTTCTTTCGTGTAGGCCTCTGTCAAAATTGCCAAGATGCCGCGGTCGAGGCCGGCTGACGGTTCGATCACGAAGGGAACAACTGCAGTTTTTTTCTCGAGGTCTTGGACGACGAGAAATGCGGTTGAATCGGGATTCGGTTTGACTTTGGCCGTGATCTTGAGTCCTTCTTGCGATTTGGAATGAGAACCTAAATCAAAATCGGTTCGGTTGGCAATTCCTTCGAGTTCTTCGAGACCATGAGGGAATCGGTAGAGAATATCGGTGGTCGCTTTTGAATAGTGGGATAGGTCTTCTTTTTTTTGGGGAAGGAGTTGCAAGTTTTGAGAGGTGAGGCCTTGTTTTTTCCACCAATCGAGACGGGTTTGGACCCATTTTTCATGCCATTTTTCATCGGTGCCGGGCTCAACGAAGAATTCGAGCTCCATCTGCTCGAATTCTCGGACGCGGAAAATAAAATTCCGGGGAGTCACTTCATTGCGGAAGGCTTTGCCGATTTGGGCGATGCCGAATGGAAGCTTGCGGGACGTTGCATCGATCACATGTTTGAAATTGGTAAAAATGCCTTGAGCTGTTTCAGGACGGAGATAGCCGTAGTTTGTGCCGTCATCGATCGGACCAAGATTGGTTTTGAGCATGAGATTGAAGGGTCGAGGATCGGTGAGGTCTTTGGAGCCGCACTTGTCGCATTTTCCATCGACAATGTGATCGGCTCTCATCCGGTGTTTGCAATGGCGGCAGTCGACCATGGGGTCAGAGAATGTCTCTTCATGGCCTGAGTGTTTTAATGCTAGGCGGTGGGTGATGATCGAGGCGTCGAGCCCTTCGATGTCGTCTCTTTCATAGACCATCGCTTTCCACCACGCCGATTTAAGATTATTTTTGAGCTCAACCCCAAGCGGGCCATAGTCATAAATTCCTTGAAGCCCTCCGTAGATGTCGGAGCTTTGGAAGATGAATCCGCGCCGTTTGCAAAGGGAGACGATTTCTTCGAGAGAGACTTTATTTTCCATGATAAGGGTTGATGAACCTATCCGCAAAGTCTAAAAGTTGGCTTTTTAGTCTTTTTTGTCATATTTTGCAGCCGCTTTTTGGCCTACTTGTTCAAGTATGTCCTGCAAAGCGGCTGCAAAATCTAACAAAAAATCCTACAAAATCCAATTTTTTAGACTTTGCGGATAGGTTCATTGTACACCACCTCTTATTTTTAGAGGGGAGTTTTTAACTGTGGGTGTTAGTATTTTCAGCAGCAGGGGCTGGTGGAGGAATATCTGCATAGGCGCGATGGGCGATTGCTTGCAGCTGTAGGATGTCATTGTCATCAAAAGAAACATCTTTATTTGTAGCGGCGTTATAGGCGTCTTGGCATTTGTCTTTTAATTCATTTCTAGTAAGGGTTTTTTTTTGCTTGGCTTCCAGCATCCAAATAAGAACGATGTTTTGATTTTCCACCAAACGGTGTTTTTCCGGAATGGTGATCTGCATATAGACGGCGCGTGCAGCTCCTTGATTTTCCATGATAAGAAAAGAGTCATTCTCTTGTAAACTCGTGGTACTTGTGCCGTCATCATTGAAAATAATAGTCATTCCATCAACAGTTAAAAGATGGCGGCACTCTGTGATTTCTAAATCACTTGTTTTTGTGAGTTCCTGGAGTGCAATTGTATGCGATGTTGCATCGCTGAAAGAGACTGTATAAAGACCTCTCGGATACTTTACATTAAACAGATTGAAATGAGCATTATTGATGTTTAGGATGACCTCTTTAAAATAAGGCAAATTAGGGACGAAAATGGTATCTACTTTTTGAGCCTTGCATTCAAAAAAAGGCTTAGATAACCCTGGGATAAAGAGCTTAAGGTCGTTCGTAAAAGAGAATGCTTCGGTTTGTTTAGCCATATCTAAACGGATGACTCCCTCACCGAATTTTTCGAAATGGCGAAGTGGTGCGATTTCATTGATACAGGGGATTGTTTCATCAGAGGCTGGGATGCTGATGGGATGTTGCTTTGCGAGAAACGAAGCTGTGGAGTTTGATTCTTGCTTTGGGGGCGCTTGAGTAGAAGAGTGAGTGAGTTTCCAAATGACATAGAGAGCTACGAGAGTCAGAACACCGCAGACGACGTCAACGGTCCAATTATTCCAGCGAGTGGGTGAAGAAAAAGAAGGTGAGCCGGGAAGTAGATTTGATCCTGTGGACTGAACAGTTGCCGTAGACATTTCTTTACCTCGATCTTCTGGCAAATCCTTTTCTGCGTGATTTTGGAACCCTGACCCTTTTCGGATTGATGCACTTAATCTTACGATGTCTTTGCGTTGCTTCCCACAAACAGATGTCATTTTGAAGACCTATCCAAAATTCGGGAGAAGTTCCTAGCGCATCAGCAAAATCGAGTGCGATGTCTTCTGTGATTGATCTTCTCCCGCTAATGACGGCGCTTAATTTAGGTTGAGTCCAGGTACCGCCCAGATGTTTAGCAAAATCAGATTGTGAAATTCCAAGGGGGATTAAAAACTCTTCGACCAGGATTTTTCCAGGCAAGGTAGGTTTTCTGCGAGTGGGTATCATATATATTCTCCTCAATGGTAATCTATAATCGATATATTTATTCAATGATTAAAAAAAGGAGGTCGTCGAGATTGTCTCAATGTATCCTTGGTGATGGATTAATTCTTAAAGAACGATTTCACTTTGTCGAAAAAGTTCTGTTTGCGAGGAGAGTTGCCTTCGGTTTCGAGAGATGCAAATTTTTCCAGTAACTCTTTTTGTTTATCGGTCAGGCGGACGGGAGTTTCGATGGTCACGCGGACAAGAAGATCGCCTTGGCCTTGGCCGTGGACGTTGGGAGCTCCTTTTCCTTTGACGCGGAGGACTTTGTCTGGCTGCGTGCCTTCGGGGATGTCGATGCGGAGAGAGCTTCCGATAGGGGAAGGAATCTCTTTTTTTGTGCCGAGAGCTGCTTCTGTGAAGCTGATCGGCATTTCGATGATGACATCATCACCGTCGCGTTGGAAGACGGGATGGGGATCGACATTGATATAGACGTAGAGATCGCCTGGAGGGCCGCCGCCGAGGCCTGCGTCGCCATAGCCTCCCATGCGGATCCGCATGCCGTTATCGACGCCGGGAGGAATTTTCACGGTGACGTTTTGTTTTTTCTTTTGGCGCCCTTCTCCATGACATTCTTTGCAAGGATCGGAGATGGTTTTTCCTTGGCCGTGGCACGTGGGGCATGGAGAAGACATACTGAAGAATCCACGGCTTTGATGGACCATGCCGGAGCCTTGGCAGCGGGAGCACCGTTTGATAGCAGAGGCAGAGGCTGCGCCTGAACCGTCGCAGCGGGAGCACGAGATGTAGTTGGTAAGGACGATTTCTTTTTCCGCGCCTTTGATGGCGTCTTCAAAAGAGATTGTCATGCTCATTTTTTTGCTGGCGCCTTGTTGGACGGAGCTGTGCTGCTCTTGTTCCCCGCCGAAAATCGAATCGAAAATCGAATCTCCGCCGCCGCCGCCGCCAAAAGCTCCCATAAAGGTGCGGAGCGCTTCTTCCATTGAGGAGAAGCCTCCCATACCTCCAGGCCCACCGCCCCCCATACCACCTAGGCCACCTTTGAGGGCGTCGGCGCCGTATTGGTCGTAGATTTGCCGTTTTTTGTCGTCGCTAAGGACTTCGTACGCTTCGGAGATTTCTTTGAATTTTTTTTCCGCAGCTGCATCGCCGGGATTTTTATCGGGATGGTATTTCAGCGCGTTTTTGCGATAGGCTTTTTTGACTTCGTCTGCAGATGCACCTTTGGAAACGCCCAAGATATTGTAATAGTCAGCCATAAAATTCCATCTTGCGTATAATCTTAGCGTGAAGCAGAGTTTTTAGCAATCTCCAAATCGAAGTGCTAATATCGGTTAAAAGATTTTAATTTTTTATACTTTAAAGCAGCTTTGGCTTTAGCACGACTTTTGACAGACGGCTTATCATGGAAGCGGTGTGCTTTTGCCGCTTTGAGGATGCCTTCTTTGTCAACTTTCTTTTTGAGGGCGCGTAGAGCTTTGTCTATCGGCTCACCGGGACGGACCTTGACGCTAGTCATTTAGGAAATCACTCCTTTAAATTAGATTATTCATCTTAAGGTGAAGAGGAAATATACGCA
>DASUCX010000025.1:0-13149 GCA_036275855.1 Rhabdochlamydiaceae bacterium | reverse complement strand
CTGGGTAACAATTCGATAATTCAGAGAACGACTCTTATCCTCATCACCCTTTCGGAGGCACAACACGTTTTAGCGTCTTCAGATCTATTTCAGATCGATCTACAGGGTTTCTCCCATCGATGCGATAACAGCGTATCAGCGCATCGTATTCATAAACCGCTTTACCACAGAGGACGGGTTTCTCCGGAATATCCTGGGTAAATGGGCATATCTCACCACTCTCTAATTTTCGATTTATAACAGGCAAGTCTTCATAGGCCGGAACAGATCCTTTCTTCCTTTGATGTGCTATCCATGGCCCCCAATTCTTCAAGAAGTCGTTTAACTTCTCTTCAGTCCATTCTCTGACCACGGCATCTCCGGCTTGTTGGATCTGTGCATCCGTTACTTGAGCGCACCCTCTAAAAATCATGTTTCTCGTTTTCACGGGAAGGTTAAGTCTTTCGGCAAGTCCGATTTGAAAGGCCAGATAGACCTCAATCTCATCCACCCATGTCAGGGTACTTTTATGAGCTTCGGCTTTTGCATTCACCATCTCTAAAAGCAGGAACCGTTTTCCTAATGCCCTTAGCTGAGCTTCTGAATGAGGTGTATTTTCAATCCGGTGCAAGAGCGCCATTAACTCGATCTCTTCTAATGCAAAGGTAATTCGATCATCGCAAGAGATAAGCCCTTGGCGAATAATGTCAAAAGCCCGACCTTTGATAGCCTCGTCCTCTGCCATCAGGTTGAAAGCCTCGATGATGCGCTGAGCCAGCACGGGCCTTGCTTGGGGATTTTTATACTCGGCTGTTTCGGTAAGACGGCTAAGGAAGCGAAGGACGTTAGCAAGAGCCTCAGTTGAATCGATAGTAATAGGCGGGTTGACAAGAGTTGCATCATTCGTTGCCTTTACCCAAAATGTCAGAGCAGTATCTAGATTGGAGAATATGTGTGCTGGCTCTGAGGCTGCGTGAGAAAAGTAGAATTGGATACCGGGAGCGGGTGTTTCACGAAGTCTATTAAGTAGGGCTTCGGAAAGACCTGTGTTTGTTAGAAAGATTTGCCGTGTTCTTCCATTAGCTAGCGGCCCTAAAGTTGTAATCCAGGTTGGAAGCGAGGTGAGCCCTGTGCAATCGGAAAAGTTTAGGTCGCCTTGAACGGTTAATCCCTGTGAGAGTGAGGTAAGCCCTGTGCAATAGGTAAGGGATAGATTGCCTTGAACGGTTAATCCCTGCGGGAGCGAGGTGAGTCCTATGCAACCAAAAAGGATTAGATTGCCTTGAACGGTTAATCCCTGTGAGAGCGAGGTGAGTCCCATGCAACCAAAAAGGCTTAGATTGCCTTGAACGGTTAATCCCTGTGGGAGCGAGGTGAGTCCCATGCAATCAAAAAGGCTTAGATTGCCTTGAACGGTTAATCCCTGCGGGAGCGTTGTGATCCATATGCAGTTGATAAAGTCTAAATCGCCTCTTACTGTACAATTGGAAGGGAATTGATATTTTTGCTGTAGCAAAGTTTTAAACTCTTTTGCCGAGAAGGTTGTCTTAACTTTGTAGGTTGTCTTAACTTTGGTGTAAGCAATGGCCACAGCGGCTAGGATTGCAACGGAGATGGCTGTAAAGAGAGGACTGACGCGGTTGAGCAATCCTATCGAGGGGCCTCCAAATGCAGCAACAGGTTTTTTTACCATTTTTACAATGGACTGATTTTTTAAGATGTAATCAACAATTCTTGTTATAACATTCCATCCTGAAGCTAAAACTGTGGTATTTGGAACATTGGAAGTTGCAAGGGAGCAGCTGGGTGGTTGTAAAACAGGTGGTGTTGACATAATTTATTCTTCATTAATTTCCAGTTTATCCAATTGATTATATTAAATTATTTAATACGTACTGGTGCAGCAGCGTAGTGCCGAAGCGGCGCTCGTCGATCAGCACAAGTTGCTTTGTTTTCCTGTCTTTTAAAGGAGAAGGGCTCTCTAGAAATAGAGTGCCGCCCTTAGATAGAAGTTGTGAGTTGTCTAAATACGAGAGAAGCTCGTCGTAGATTGAAATGATATGATAGGGTGGATCGGCATAAATGAAATCAAAACGTTCCCCTTTTTTCTCGAGTTTTTTCAAAACAGCAAACACATCGTACGAATAGACGGCGGCTTCTTTTTCGATTTTTAATGTCGCAAGGTTGGCTTTGATACACCGGAGAGCCTCTTTATGGCTTTCAACAAAAGTCGCCTCAGCTGCGCCGCGACTCAAAGCTTCGATGCCCATCGCTCCGCTGCCAGCAAATAAATCCAGAAAACGGGATCCTTCAATCGTGCTTTGGATCATATCGAACACGGCTTTCCGTACCATAGAAGTTGTAGGGCGAGTTTGAGCGCCGCGGGGAGATTGAAGATGAAGACTGCGGTATTTACCGCCGAGAACGCGTAGGCTCATCGGCAAGTAGTTTTTTAGCTTCTTCCAGAAGGACGGGCTTTCCTTCTTGAAGATATTGTTCATAAAAGAGATGGGCCTGCTCAGTCGACCATTCTTTAGATAGAAGGCGGCTCCCGGGTTTAGCCCCTGCAAATGAGATTTCTTTTTTGATCGCAAAGATCTCTCCTTTGTTCTTTCCTTCTAAGATGAGTGTGAAATCGGTGAGCTTGTTTGCGGTGCCGTAGATGACGTAAGGGTGGTCGCTGAAGAGATAGGGAAGCCGGGAAGAAGAAGGATAAAGGTGTAGACGGGCTGCAGGATCGCTTGCAAGAATATTGAGCGACATTTCTTTTGCTACAGGCGAGCGGAGCGTCAGAACAAGTTTAGCCAGTTTGCGAGGAAATCCGGTATGGGTGTCTGAGTAGAGCAAAGAGCCGCGGCTGACTGTTCCCAAAAGATCTAAGGAAGCAAGATTGTTGTCGTGCCCAACTGCAGCAGTATACAGAGTGATTTTGCTCCGATTGGCTTGAAGCCAGGCATTGATGAGGCTTCGTTGTTTTTCGGGCTTTAAGGAAGAACCGCCATCGGAAATCAAGATGGCAGTGTGGGCTTCTTCATCATCGACCTGGGCCGGAATGATCTTTCCTAAACAGGAATAGACATCGACAGGCGGGCCGTAATGGCCATGCGGCTGCCTTTCTAAAAACTCTTCTGCAAGCCGTTGGTTTTTCTTGTTGAAGGGAACCATTTTTTCGCTAAGCCGTGCAATCTTTGAATCAAAAATAATGATATTGAAATTGTCGCCTTCTCTCAGCGAAGCAACAGCGCGTGTGACAGCCCGCTTGAACGATTGATATCTGTGTCTTTCAATTGTGCTGGAGCGGTCGATGAGGAAGTAGTAATTTTGCTTCAGAGAGTGCTGAGCGAGATCGATTCTCGGGATAAAAGTGAGAGAAAAGAGAAAGCCACCTTCTTCACGGGCTAAAGTTTTGATATCAATATCGAAGGCATCATTCCATTCAATGCTCTTGTATTCGGGCAGGCCGTAACTTGTCAGCGATGGCAGCATCGCCCCATGAGGTGCAGGGGGAGGAGGTGCAGGGGGAGGTGCGGGCGTAGGCAGTTTTAATTGAGGAGCAGCTGCTGCAATCGGTTTTTTTTCTAAAACGACAGTGGGGTCAGCCAAAACACCGTCTTTGGTCAGCAAAGAGACGTCGGTAGCAACTATTGTAGGAGAAGTTGAGGGAGCAGAAGGTAGAGGCTCAATCGTGTTGAATTTTTCTTTCGAAGGAAGAAACTCGAAATCGACGACGCTTTCACTTGCAATCGACGTTTGCTGAGGGAACGACTGGAGAACTAAGCTCTCAAACGGGTTGATCTCAGTGTGTGGTTGGATAGAGGGCGGAAGATGGCTGAGCTTGAGCGTCGGTTCTTTTACCTCAACGGGAGTGGCTTCGACGGAAAGATTTAAAGGTTCAGTCGGCAGTTCAGGTAGAGCCAGTTCTGGCGAGAGGTCAGGAAGGATCAAAGGCTGCTGGGGAGGTGATGGCATCGCTAACGGTTCATCTAATGTCGAATAACTCTCTAATGCCACTTGTTTGATCCCGCTTGGCGGAAGCGACGTTTGCGGAGAGACAACAATAAACTCTTTAAAGGAATCTTCTAAAGCAGCGTCCTTTTTCAGAATGACAAGCTCTTCACTTTCGAGAAGTGTCGGCGGTGTCTTTCCAAGAGTGGTAAAGGAGTTGGGGTTGAAATGAAGCGGATGCGAGAAAAACACCGACATCGCAATCGCATGCAGTGCTCCCGAGGCGACAAGACATTTCAATAACAGAGAATCTTTCATTTAAAAATCTAGTACATGACGATTAAAGTTTTCACCCATAGGATTGCGTCAAAACCCCCGGGGTTTGAAGATCGTAAAGCTAGCTGTATTAACTTAATACAGCGCGCTTTACGATCTTCAAACCGCGGGAGTTTTCACGTCAATCCTATGGGTGAAAACTTTAATCGTCATGTACTAGTGCCTTCAAATTATGCTCTGCTCTGTTTCTCAAATACGGCGTAATGTGAATATCTTGTAAAACTTCATGTAAAAGTGCAAGAGCGACTTCTTTAGAGCGGCTGGATTTCTCTAAGTCGTTCTGTTCTTTTGCTAGCTTGGCCTCTAAACAAAGGATCTCGGCTTCAATGCATTTCATATAATTTTGATAGATGAGATCTTTTTCTGGAAACCGGATACGTGATTCGTGATACTCCTGCGCAATTGCATTGTCCTTGGCATTAAAGTCGTCTTTGATGCGGTTCAAGAAGAAAATCGCCGATTCGCTACGTGTTTCAGGAGCGGCCATCTGTGTGCGGATGTCGGCATATTCTAACGCTGCTTCCAAGTGGAGCGGCTCGCACGCGAGCTGCTTCTGGATTTGGAGATCTTTTAATGTTGACAAGACTTGGCTGATCGTGGGGTTTGATTCGGTACGGTCGCATGCGGGGCAGCGGGAGAGTAAGATGCGGCTTTTTTCTAAAAGTGCTGAGTTTGAAACATCCGATGAGCCTGTTTCAGCCGAGGCAATGAGCTCATCGAAGACTTTTAAGGCTTCGTCGGGCTCATTGTGGGAAAGATAAAGCTTGCCGAGTTCATGGAGGATATGTCGCTCGAGCTTCCATCCGAGTGTTTTATTTTGAGCTTGCATCTCTCTGAGCGAGGCGAGCAGTTTCTTTTTGTCATGTTCATTGAGCAGCTGGGAAAATCTCAAAACTTCATTTTCGAGATAGGTCTGCTCTGGGTTGAAATGGACACCAAACGTTTCATCGGTTTTAAGAATTTTTTGATAGATGGCTATCGAACGTTTAAGATCGTCGGTATTTCCACTCTTCGCCCCTTCGTAATAATAATGGGCCAGCCAAAGTTGGTTTTCTTGCTGAATTCCAATCTCACCCACCATATGGACTTGAAAAAGATGATGTGCAGCCCGGTCGTACTCTTTGAGTGACAGATAGCCGTTAAACAGCTGTAAACGGAGCGCTGTTTTGTTTTCTTGGTCTTTCGTCATCTCGAGAGCTTTTTCAGCAATCGCTACAAAAACTTCTGGAGCAGATTTGAGCTCATGGTGAAGTCTTGCCTGCAAGAGGAAGGCTTGTGGAATTGATGGATGATTAGGGAAATCAGCACTGAAAGAAGTGAGATGAATCAACGCTTCTAAATAGTTTTGCAGGTCAAAATGAAGCTGTCCAACTAAAAAGCGGTAATTGGCTTGTTCTTCGGGAGAAAAGAGGTTAGATTTTGCAAGCGCTTGCTCCAGATCGCGCGCTAGCTGCCCTTTTTTTGTAAGAAGAGTATCCGGAGCAGCGGCTTTCAATTCCTGGACTGAGCAATGGACGATCGAAGACCAGATCAAATTCAGATGGGGTGTTTCTGGGAATTGATGGAGGAATGCGTGGAAAGCATCACGACTTTGCTGCCATTTTTGAGTTTTGGACAGAAGCAAAGCATGATCGTACAAAAGAGATTCTTTTTCAGGCAGATTGGGGAAGGAGATTAAAAGTCTTCCGAGATCTGTCGTTGCTTGATCGACATTGCCCGACAAAAGCGCCGTCTGCGCATGCAAAAGCAGAGCTTTACCGGCTTCTTCATCGCTGGGGAATACTGCTAAAAATTGCTCTAAGACGCGATCAAAAAGCATGGGATCATTGGCTTTTTGCGAGCAGCTGATCAACGTCAAGAAGGCTGCGCGTTTATACGCTGTTGCCTCTTTTTCTTGCTGCAGATACCGCTCAAAATAGACGATTGCATCAGAAAATTGATCGAGCTTGAAATGGCTTCTACCTATGCAGAAATTGAAGAGGACATTTTTATCGTCCGTCATATGGGGAGCCAGCATGGCGGCTCTATTCACCAGATCGGCAAATCGGTTTTCTTGGAACAGCAAAAGAAGTTCATTATAGGCGGCTTCTGCTGCTTTGCCTTGCCCTAGATCCACCACTTTTTGGAACGTTGTAATCGCGTCACCTTTGCTATAGTCCAGCTGCAAAGAGGCCGCTTGCAGCAGAATCTCTTCCTTTTTTTCAGGCAGGGTTTCAGCGATAACCAGATAAAGAGTTGCTGCCTCTGCATTCTCTTCAAGTAGTCGGTGAATTTCAGCCAGTGGCACCAAAACTTTGTCTTTGTAGCTCGTGTCATAAAGCTTTAAAAGCAGGGGCTTGGATTGGGCTGCAAGCTCTTTTTGCTGAGAAACATCAGCGATTTTCTGCAGCTTGCGGAACAGCGAATCAGCCAGTAAAAATTCGAGTTCGGATTCAACTGTGCCGCTCATCGCAGGTGCCAGAAGAGTGATCACCGTGTCGTAATCCCCCATCAGATAAATGCATTGAGCTTTTCGAAGAAAAGTCTTTTGCTGCAAAGAGACATCGCTGATTTTTTCATAGAATGTTAGCGCTTTGGGATACTCCCTTTCTTGGTACAAAATATCAGCTAAAATGGCATGGAGGTTGTCATGGATGGCGGACTGCTGATTTTTAGCTAGAAACTCTTCGATCTGTTTTTTCACTAAAGCGTAATCGCGGTCCTTCCAAAACTCGGTGATGCGCCGCAGAAAAAAGGCTTCTTGCTGCGTCAATTTTTCCTGCGGAACCATCGCAGGCTGCGCGGCTAAAAGAAACAGACACGTCGAGATTAAGATGTTGGTCATGCTACTCCTCAATACTTTTCTTATATTGAATAGACAAATCCTTTTTTTGTCCTCAAAAATTGTCCTGATTGACTACGATTATTAACAATAGATTAGGAGATTTGACATGATGGGGATTCAACTGATTCTGATTGCGGCGCTCTTTATCGCTCTTTCAAACTATTGTATGCGGCGCAGTATTGACTCAGGGGGGACCAGCAAAGGATTTCTGATGATCCAGCTGTTTATCGTTTTCTTAGTCGCCATCCTGCTCAATCCTGTCCGCAGCGGCGATTACCATTGGAGCAATTGCATGGCCGGATTTGCCATCGCCGGCGGCCTTGTCCTTGCCCTAATGATGGCATCGCTGGGTCGCTCCCTAGAAACAGGTCCTCCTGGACTTACCTTTGCGGCATTGAATGCCTCCACTGTCATGCCATCGATCTTAATGGTGCTGCTTTTTGGAGCAACATTCGGTTATCAATATACTCTCTGGAACGGTATCGGCTCTTTACTCGTTGTCGGCGGGCTTTTCTGGGCGGGATGGGCCACTTCCCGCAGCGAGCAAAAATCGGTGTGGATCATGTTTGTGACCGCAGCCTTTTTCCTCCACGTCCTCTTCCTCGTTTTCTTAAGCTGGAGAGCTCTCTTCATTAATTTCCCTGGAGAAAATGGACTGTTTCTGTCGTTCGATATGGATGATGCGAAGTGTCAATGGTTCATGCCGACGGTTTTCTGCGTCGCCTTTTTAATCCAGACGGCGATCTATGTTGCAGCGGAAAAGCGCCTCCCTAAAAAAGGCGAAGTGGTTTACGGACTTTTAGGAGGAGTTGCCAACGGTGTCGGAACTTTCTTCATGATCCGCGCTACAGAAGTTTCAACCTCTGTGGAACATGCAATCATTTATCCGTTATTCGCCGTGACCATTATCATTCTCTGCAACATTTGGGGTCAGTGGCTCTACAAGGAAAAAATCAATTGGAAGGCCAATACCCTCTGTGTACTTGGTATTCTTGTGGCAACTCTCGATTGGAAGACGCTGTTCGCAGAATAATCATAGGCTTTATTGCAGAGCGTGCCTATAACGTTTGGCATTAACCAAAGGATTATCAAATGACTCATTCACATGTTTCATTAAGAATACCATTCAATCGAGTTGTAGCAACAAATCTGCAAGACATACGCGCAACTCTTTATTCTCATATTAAAAAAATAGATCAGGTGATTCCTAAAGTTCTGGACCTTTTATTAAAATGCTCACTGGAAGATTTAAAAAAGGAAAGCACTTTAGATTCTCGCTCGATTGCACAGGTTGAAGTCGGTATAAACGGAGACGTTCAAATTGGTCAAGAAAGGGTTGCGATTGATAAAGAAATAAGTTTAAAGCAAAGCAGAGAGTGTCTCCTCCTCTCTTTAAGACCTGAAGACGAGATTACTGCTATCGAAGCGCAAATACGAGCTGAAGCTCAAAAAATAGTTGAAACCCCTCCTACGGAGCCTGATACGTCCGAGGAATATCGCCTGTTACATGATTACCTTCTTAAGGAAAATTTTTCTTATGTCGGACAGGTGCTAGGCATTGCTGAAACGGGGCCTTTTCCTTCATCTGATGAGATTGATAGAAGGTTAGCGCAAAAAATTGAGGAACATCCCGCGCTCGCCTATGACATGTACACTCATGTGAAAAATGGGGGGAAGTCGACATTGTGTCAAAAATTTTATGACACGATTGTTAATCGTCGCCTAGATTACAAGTCGTATAAGGACAGAGCTAAAGACTTGGAGCGCTTGTTTAAAAAAGCTGCTGATTCATTAGCCAGTCAAATTAGCAATAACGTTAACATAGGAATATTAAGCGGGAATACTCTCGTTAGGGTGACGCTGGATAGGATCAGCTTTAAAGTGACTGTCGATGATGGCTCTAGCTTTGCCTCGGCAAAAGTTCTCTTCTTGCCGGATGAAACCAACTAAGCGATGTCTACTGTAGGGCGGTGAACTTTTTCGATTAATTCTGATGGGAAATCGGGCTTTAATAGCTCAGCAGCCTTCTCAGGAAGTACCCAGCAGAATTCGAGATGCTCCTCGCTCAATTGAACATCTAGGTCCCCTTTCAATGGACAAAGGTAGACAGCGAGGATAAGACCGACATCGTGGGGAACAAGAGGAATGCGACTGGGCGTCAGCGCCATCGTCAAAAAAGATTTATTGGAGAGGTTTTTCAGGCCTGTCTCTTCAAAAACTTCTCTTTCAAGGGCCATTTCCAACGATTCGCCTCTATGAATGCGTCCACCCGGCAGATCCCACATCACTCGATTTGCATCTTGCGGACGTTTTGGTTTCTTGCGGAGTACAAGGAGTTGGTTGTCGTGGTTTTGAATCAGAGCTTTAACTCCGAGGTGGAAAGTATCTTCAATCATGATTTACCTCTTAGGTATTAAAGTTCTTGAGAGTGGAAAAGATCGTAGTGGCGGACGAGCTCATCGGCTTGCGGATCGTTCATTCTGCGAAGATCCTCATAGACTTTAAGACCGTGCGCCATGAATCCTAGTTGAAAATACAAAATCCCTAACCGCAAACGTGCCTCTCTTTCATGGGGCGAGTGTTGGATTAACGCTTCATAAGTTTTTCGTTCTTCTTCTTTTTGATCGAGATCGTGATAGACTGCTGCCAGTTGTGCCAGTGCCCACGTATCATGCGGAATGGTGTGGATGACAATTTTGAGTTCTTCTAAGGCGCACTGGGCCGCTTTTTGAAATTTCATCATCATTTCTTGCGACGCATATTCTTTTGCGATGAACGAATAGGTTGGTTTGCCCTGGTGAACATTCTGGTGAGCAGGGTTTTGATAAATTTTATAGAGAGCCATGTAGCCGGTTGCAATAGCACGATGGAGATCTAAATCAGTAGGATGGGTTTTGACCCAGTCCAATTGAGTACGCAGACAATAGGTATGGAGAAGCTCTTTCATGAGATGGACGTCTCCAAAATGGCACCAGACGCTGAACTTCTGAGCGAGTGGCGCGAGTGTCTCCAGAGACTTGGGGATCCGGTAGAACTGATGTTCTTGTCCTTCTAAACAATGGATCAGCTGATAAATCGCCTGTAAAAATCCTCTGCGGGATTCAACGAAATCAGAGGTCATCATGAAAAGCTGCTGGCAGTTTTGGACAAAAGTATCTCGAAGGATTAAAAATTGTTCCGGCTTCTTTGTTTGAAAATAAAATTTTAGGACAAAGTAAGAAAAGGCGGTCAAAAATGTGGCTGCAACGAGTGTTGCGAGAAGGAAACTTTTAGCGAGAAAAGGAAGAAAAAGCAGTAAAGCAATCAGTTCGCAGACGAAAAAAGAGAAAAACAAAATGTGGAAAAAGGCGTACCGCCGCGTCAAGTGTTGAAAATGGCCGACCGTCTCTTCAATCTGTTTTGAGACTCCGTCGTGCGAGGTCGCGCCGATTTTTTGCTTAGCTTGGAAAAAGGTGGACATGATTTCGAAAGCCTCCACTAGTACATGACGATCTTGCTGGAATCATGTCTCGATGGAAAGAAAAAGTCAATGAACCTATCCCAAATAAATTGGGATAGGTTCGTAAAGCAGGTATGATTGGGGCACCACACCTGCGGAAAGAAAATTAGTTCTTGACTACGACTGTGTGGACCGTAGGAATAGGCTGAGTTCCTTCAGTGGTGAGTTTTACAGGAGCCTTTAAGGCCTCATCTAGAGAAAGAGCATCGTGAAACTCCCAGCCAGCTTTGCTCAGTTTACTTTTAAGAGAATTGCGCTCGTTCGCGTCATGATAGATGGTAGCGCCTATAAGAATGAGCTTCTTAGGAACAGGAATCAGAGGAAAGAGATCATCAAGAGAGTCAATTTTCAATTCGTCTCCGTAAATGACAATATGAGCAATTTCAAGTTTTTTTGTAGGACTAGAGGTGGTGTATTTTTGCAATTCTGTTTTGAACATCCCTTTCAGGTGATCCATCGATGTAATCGGCGACTGTTTGCTGCCTATAGAAATTTGAATGGGCTCAACTTTTATTGAAATGCGGGGTGTGAAAAGGCGGCCAATAAAGGGAACGCTCGTCCACACACTCACACGTCCTTGTCCTAAGGATCCTAGTGGCTCGGTTCCTGGTTTTTTTCGAGCGCGAGCAAATAAAGCTGTGCAAAGCGCAAGTGTTGCAAGGGATGCAATTCCTATAATCACATTCGTTTGTGTTAGTGATGGATTGATGCGTAATGACATGGAGCCTCCAATTTATCGCATAAGGATACGCTAATGGTGAATTAGAGGCAATAGACCTCTTGCGTAACTCAGGGTTCGTCGATGTTCGGGATTATTTTGGCCTATTTTCAATTTTTTTCGCGGGGGTCATATACGCGAGTTGATATTACCCCCGCGAAAAAAAGTCGAAAAGTAGGCTCAAAAGAACCCGAACATCGACAGAACCTGAGTTACGCAAGAGGTCTAATTATTTATTGCCGGTTTGGATCATGTAATTGATGATTTTTTGAGAGACGCCCGATTTTTTCAGATCGACGATGTCGGCTGAACTTAAGTAAAAAATGGTTTTAGTCTCATGGATTTGGGCGATGATGGTGTCGTCGCTGAGGCCTGCGCGGGACATTTTTTTGATATCATCGGTCGATAGCTGTTCGTTGTGGTCGATCTTTTTGAGTGTTCGGGGGCTTTGCTTTTCTAAAGCATTCCGATCAGAGGACTCTAGGGCAGCTATATACCGAACGTGACTCGAAAATTGGTTTTTGGCCGCGTTGGCTACGTTGCAAATTTTCTTCTTTCGCTCGCACCTTGTGCTCGCACAATGGTCGCTCGCTCCAAGAAAAAAATTTGCGCGGCCTCCTTGCCAAATTCCCAACTTTTGAATCACGTTCGGTATACCGCAGTATAAAAGCGGGTTGGCACAAATTAAATACATCAGAAGGAAGTATCTAAGGCGATTTCGCATTGTTTTCCGACTGCAGGATACCTCTTTCTACAAAAAAGGAATTCAATCAGCAAGGGTTTTTTGTGCTGAGGCGCTTCTACCGTCTCGCAAGTTCTTTTTGGGCATGAGCGGACTCTTCTTTGAAACGATAGCCGACGCCGCGGACAGTTTCGATCCAATCAAAACCAGGCCCGAGCTTTTTTCGGAGTGAAGCAATATGCACGTCGATATTCCGGTCAACGATAAAGGCGTCGTCGTTGTGGATGTCGTCTAAGAGTTGGTTCCGTGTGAGGACTTTGCCGCGGTTGGTGAGCAGTCGTTTCAGGATGCCGAATTCAGAGAGAGTAATGGCAATGATTTTATCCAACCTGCGTAGGAGATATCTATCGACTTCAAGGGTAAAATCTCCAAAGGAGAGGATTTTTGGAGTTTTTTCGGCTTCTTTTCCACGGCGCAGAACGGCCTTGATGCGAGAGAAAAGAACTTTGGGAGAAAACGGTTTAGCGACATAGTCATCAGCGCCGAGCTCGAGTCCCAAAATGATATCGATCTCTTCTCCTTTTGCTGAAAGGACAATGACCGGAATATTTTTGAGTTCGGGATTGCTTTTCATTTTACGACAGATATCAAAACCATTTTGACCTGGGAGCATGATATCTAAAATCACGAGGTCAGGTTTTTCACGTTCGATAGCTCGGTAACCGTTCAGACCGTCGACTTCTACATGCATTTTGTAGCCAGAGAGCTCGGCCTGAAGCTTGATGAGAGCGGCGATATCCTCTTCATCTTCGATGAGTAAAATGCGTTTCTTGTGGGTCATGGGTCATTCCTCCGAAAGGGGAGAATTTAATCAGGTGTATAAAAAAAATTCACTCTTTTTTTTCAAAAGGGGTGAATTCTTTTCAAGCCTTAATGAAACTTTGGGGAGAGGATGGCCGAGGAAAGCTTTTCCTAGATCCTGAAATTTCTCCGGATCATCGGAAACAAAAAATTGGTCGGTGCTTTGAAGAACTCCCCCGTTAACGGGGGAGATTCTTCGACGATTTAAGGAAGCGGGACTCCTAACGTCGCCTTCCGCCTCCTGAATAGATAGTTCGTCTTGACCCGCCCCTGAAGGGGCAGGATTGCGACGAACGGATCGTTCA
>DASUCX010000024.1:0-5249 GCA_036275855.1 Rhabdochlamydiaceae bacterium | reverse complement strand
CGATTTCCCCAAACTTGCTGGAAAAAAAAGGCTGACAAAAAACGGTGCCATCATCCCGAACAAGATAAAATCGAACCACTCTAAAGAATTGCCCAAAATGGTCGCCAGGACGATGAACCGTTGTTTAGAGGCTGCTGGCACTCTTTTAGCCGCGGGCTGAGTCATGCTTCCCTTTTTAACAGGTCTCTAATTACTCGCAAGTAATTTTTTTCGAGAAAGATGCCAGAATCAGAATTCTATACTGGGGTCGGCTTGAAACTTTAATTTTATTACAGGTAAACCACTGGTTTGACCAAGAACTCCCAAGGCTTAACCTAGAGATTTAGTAGAAAAGTAAAGTCCATATCAAAAATGCACTCTCATCCTGCGCATCCTGCCGCTTGCGATCCTGCATATCCTGTCACAGCTGTACAATCATGACAGGATACGCAGGATCGCAAGCGGCAGGATGCGCAGGGTTGGGGAATAAGGTAGCTAAAATCACAAGCCAGGAAAGCATTAATTAACAGGCAGCTCTGGAAGTCTCTATAGATTAATGTTTCCAATGCCTTTGGTAATCGCATCTAGACCGCTTGAGCTTGTTGTATTAATTTTTCCAGCTCTGAACAGAGCTTCGATAGCCGTATTTAGATCTTGTCGATCAATGTTTTCAATAGCTTTGCGCACAGCTTCGATAGCCTTATCTAGATCTTTCAGGGCAAAATTGACTTTTGCAGGCATCCCACTCGCCGTAATCCCTGCATCTTGGACAGTTTTTAAAACATTTATTGTAGTTTTATTGGTTCCAATCGAGGCGCCAACTTGTGATTTGCCCTCCAGGAAGACATTTGTGCCTTTTAAAACAACGACTGGGCTCATTGTATAAACTACATTTGTGCCTTTTGAAATAACGACTGAGTTTATCTTATAAGCTGCATTGAAAACCGCGGTTGCATCATGGCGGCCGACTGTACAATCGTGAAGGAAGATCAGATCTCCTAAATCTTGGCACGTACCCAAGATTGTAGGGAGATTATTTTGCATCTCTTGATATTCCTTCATCCAACCTTCGATTTTGGAATCTGCGGTATTGTTAAAAGCCATATGTTGGACAACATAGGGGCGGCGGGTAGGGTCAGTTATATTGGATTTTACGCATTCGTTAAAAATGCGGCCAAAATGGGTGTTAAAATTCATCTTATCTGCCTCATCGCCGGCCTCTAGCAAGGCCTTTGTTTGGGGGTCGACAGATTCACCAAACGCTTTTTTTAGAACGGCGCAGCTACTGCTGTATTTCTCTCGGTTTTTAGGTTTAATGCTCAGCTCTGTCGTGGTATGGCCGCATTTTTCCAGCACATCTTTCCATGCCTGCTTTCCATGTTCATCGGCAATGAAGCGAATCGTATGACCGGCTTTGTAAATGCGATCAACAAAATCGATGGTCATTTGAGGATTTGGGGTGGTCCCTTCATTATTCACTCCCAGATCAATAAATCCAACTTGACTGTTTGCAGGCCACTTTGCGATGTCAATGGTATTGACTTGAAATGCTTGCGTAAAAATGAGCTGCATGTTGCGATTTTGTAAATGCCGCGCATAAGCCGCGGATCCAGCCATTCCATCAACGCTTCCGACTGCCACTAGGACATTAACTGCTGCTAAACTTGCCATATTCTAACTCCTTCTCAAGGTTTGGAAAAAAGTGTATTTAAAACGGAAGTTTGAAGCAAGAGTTTATCGATCTTTAATCTCAATCCTAATGCCGTGGATCACTCGGTCATGACTCAGATTTTCAATCGCATGGAGACCTTCCGGCTCTTTCCAGGTCACCGATGTGCAAAAAACATCGGCGGGAGGGGCCTTCCGTTCGTATTGAATTTCGCCTTGAGGGCCGAAGTACCGCATATCTGCAAGGGCATCGACGATGAATACCGATTTCCAGCGGTGGGTATGAAAATCTTCTTTTTCTTGAGGGTTAATGACGACTTCTAAAATCCTGACCTCGTCATTTTCAAATAGAATTTTGTGATTTTCAGTGGACGCTTGCATCGCATCTTGACTCTCATCCCAAGGCCACACTTTCAAAGGTTGTAGCAGGGATGCTGTATCTATGAATTGCCATTTTTTAAACATGTTGTATCCTATAGGGTTGCAATAGAGCCGCCATCGACTCTAAAATTTGATCCATTAATGTAAGAGGCTAAATCGGAAGCCAGGAAAACGACTAAAGCGGCGACTTCTTCCGGTTTTGCAGGTCTTGAAATCGAGTGCTTTGAGCGGCTTTGATGCTTCAGGAGATTTGTCACGGTATCGTCAAAAGAAACTTGGTTCTTTTCCGCCATTTTTTGTATCAAATGCTCGATCTCAGGTGTCATGATAAATGCAGGTGAGACGGCGTTGATCAATATGCCTTGGTTTCCATAGGCCAGAGATAAACTCTTTGTGAGGTTATTGATTGCGGCTTTTGCCGCACAGTAGTGTTGTGACAGCGGCTCTGGCTGAACAGCAACTTCAGAGGAAATGTTGATCACTCTTCCCCACTTTTGCGCTTGCATCATAGGCAAAAAAGCTCGTGTGATTCTCATATTTGCAAAAAAGTTTAATTCGAACATTTCGAGCCATTCCTGATCTGAAATCTGATCAAAAGGCACGAATTTTTTCATGCCTCCCAGATTATTGATCAAAATATCGAGCCTTCCAAATCGTTTAGAGACCTCTTCCTGGATTTTTTTGATCTCTTCTGTTTTTGTGAGGTCTGCAGCCAACACATCACATTGACCTCCAGCGCGGATAATTTCATCGGCAGTATTTGTCAGAGCTTCTGATGGGCGAGAACATAAGAGGACATGACATCCTCGTTTTGCGAATTCTTTGGCAATGACTTTGCCAAGACCTTTGCTACTTCCAGTGACTAAAGCTATCTTTTGCTCGAAGTTCATGTCTATTCTCCTAACGTTGTTAGATTTTGAACCAAAAAAAAACTATTTCAAAAAGGCACTAATGCCCTCATTTACGAGTTCATAGTAACGGCTCTCTTCGCCCGCTATTTTTTGAGTCAAAGCCAAAGAGACCACACCATGCAAAAAGCTTCTAAACAGATCTACCCGATTATCAGTGGCGTATGGAATCAGCTCTTTGAGAAGAGTTCTGAGCTGTTGAATCTGGGAAAAATCTTCGCAACGGGTTTTTGTTTCCATGACAGCACGATAATGGGAAGGGTTCTCAAGCGCATATTTTGTATAGGCAAAGGCTACTTTTTTCAAGGTTCCCAATGGTTTTAGCTTCTCTTCTTTGATCTTCTGGAGAGCGTTTAACATGTTCTGCAGCCATTCTTTTTTCAGTTCCCGGAAGAGCGTTTCCTTATTTTCGAAAAATTCGTAAATCGTAGGGATGCTGTAATCAATCGCGGCAGCAATTTTTCGGATGGTCACTGCCTGATACCCCTCTTTCTCAATAATCGTTAAGGTCGCATCTAAAATGGCCTGCTTGAGAGCCTTCTTGTGGTACTGTCGATCGTGTTTTTTTCTCATATGCCATAATTATCTAACATTGTTAGATTTTTAGCAAGAAAAAAGAGGCGTTGCAATATATTTTACTCACTGTGAACATGTTATGGATGTTCAGGCAATTTTTTGCCCGAGTGTGGTATAAACTTTCGACATCTCCAAGGGAGGATTTGAATGCCTCAATCTGAAAGAACGGTCGAAGAGCTTTATGAGCAAGCGTGTCAGTGTCTCCAAGGAGAGGGGTCCTCTTATGAAAAAGGGTTTATCGATTTGAAAGCCGCCGCCGATCTGGGCCACATAAAAGCTCAGTATAATGTCGGGATTTGTCTGCAACAAGGCTTAGGAACCAAAGCTTCCATGGAGGAGGCTTACCACTACTTTGAACTGGCTGCCAAACAAGGGCATCCCCGCGCCTACTATATGCTAGGCTGCTATTTTGCTTTAGGGCTTTTGTTTCCCATTTCCGAAGACCAGGCACTTTATTATTTTCACTTGGCAGCAGAAGCTGGAATTAGTGACGCGCAATATAATTTAGGGGTTCTTCTCCTAAAAGAGCCCGTTCGGAGAGAAGAAGCGGTCCATTACTTCAAATTGGCTGCCAAGCAGGGAAATGCTGATGCTGAGTACAATTTGGGGATCTGCTACTCTCAGGGCCTCGGTGTTATGATTTCACGCGATGAGGCAATACATTATTTGGAACGCGCTCTAAAACAAAAACACCCAAAAGCGGCTAGTGCTCTTGAAATTGTCCTAATGGCAGCCTATCGACCCACGTAAAATTTCTTGAGATAGATTCTTGATATCTTGAATCCCAAAGCCACAGCAGCCTCCGATGAATTGCAGATCGTACCGATGACCGTTTTCGGCGATTCTCTCCAGGGAAGTGATTTTCCTGGGCTCCATTGACGACTCGGCTGTTTCATATGCTGAAGGATCGGCATCATAGGAGTTAGGATAAAAACCGATGATTCGTTTGATGCATGTTTTGTCTTCAAATGAAGACACGGCAGGATCAAAAGCATACGGCGAGCAGCAGTTCAATGAAAACCCCTCAATGAATCCCGAGGTTTCACTGTCGATGCGGGAAATAACAGATTCGAGGGTTATTCCGTCCAATAGAAATCCTGTACGATTGGCGATAAAGCTCAGGATCATAGGGATCTTGAGAGCTTTGGCTGCTTGGCTGATTCCTAGAGCTTCACGGCTTGTTCCAATGGTCTCATGCAAAATCACGATTTCAGATGTTGATAATCCGAAAAGGTGGAGGACTTCAAGGCAGAGTTTATATTGCCGTTTTGCAAAAAGATAAGCCTCGGCGGTCTCTGGAGCAAGATGAGATTGATAGCCATGACTTGCAGGACCTAGGCAGATCGCTATCTTGCCTAAATTTTTTTTGTCTAGCGCTGTCAGCAGAGCTTCGATATTGAGAGTGAGCATTTCTTTGAAAAGCTCGTCAAGATTTTCTTTCAGTAAGGATCGCAGAAAAAAAGCATTGACGGTTGGAAAGGTTGCTCCTGCATTGAGATATCCTCTTGCGATCATTTCGACAGCAGCGCGATACCAGTGGAGTTGTCCCTGCTGTTTGAGGGTTAGCGGGTTGGAAGAGATGCCGAGGCTCGATAATAGAGACCCATAAGGGCCAAACAAAATTTTCATATTATACTGTGGGGCGGTGAATTTTTTCATTTTGACCTGCGTCAAAGCCCCGGGGTTTGTCTATCAAAAAGAGGGCAGTATTATTAATACGGCCTCCTTTTTGATAGA
>DASUCX010000023.1:0-3357 GCA_036275855.1 Rhabdochlamydiaceae bacterium | reverse complement strand
ATGGCCTTGAGACTGGGGAAGTTTTTCAAAACAGATTATCGAAAGTTTCTGTAATAAGGTATGCCTCTTTATTAATGAACGTGAGAAACTTATACAGAGAAACTTATAGTCTTGTTTTATAAGATAAGTCGCGCTACACTTTATTTCGTCACATGAGTGACTCTTTCTGCTATTTTCGTATGTAAAAAATAGTTTAAATTCTGCGGTTTTCATGAAAGGCGAAAATATCGATCTAGACGAGCCCGTCTCCGTCACACTGATGGACTCGAAGACGAGTCAACTTGACGATATTTTAAAAGAAAAGCTAGATCGCGCTATTCATAAGCAGACTTCAAAAGTTATTTTACACGATATTGTCAAGATTGCCTGCGAGCATACTCCCATTGATTTGGCGTACGCTGCTTCCAGGTTGCCTCTCGATATCCGTCCCGTCGTTTATGAAAATCTTGCCGATTACGAAGCGAAGGTCGGTTTTATGGTCAACACCGACAGCAGTACGCGGACGGCCATTTTCCGGCATATTTCCGACATAGAAGCTAAAAATCTCATTGCTCACATGCCCCCAGATGATGCGGTGGCTGTTTTAGAAGATATGTCTGAACGCCGCTTCCGTCGGGTTGCCGATTTGCTCGATCCTGCCAAAGCTGCCCGAATTAAAGAGATTAAAAAACATGAGCGGAATACGGCCGGACGTTTAATGACCAATGAGTTTTTTGCTTTTCCTTCAGAAATGACTCTAGGCGATGCCGCTGCCTATATCCGTGATCATCCAGGCATCGATCTGACCCGTCAAATTTACGTTTTAACTGGGGCAGGGGAGCTCCAAGGCTATGTTCCTGCACGGAACCTCATTATCAACCGTACGGATGTTCCTCTAAAACAAGTGATGCAGCCCGTTCTCCATCAAGTGCTGGCAGAAGCTTCTCGTGAAGAGGTCGTCGATATTGTCGAGCGGTATAAACTTCCCGCCCTTCCTGTGGTCAATGAAAAACGGTGCTTAGTCGGGGTTGTGACCTATGAAGATGTGATGGAAGCGATCGAAGATATCGCTGATGATACGATCGCACAAATGGCCGGTACGGGCGAAAATGTGCGAGAACATGAGCCGACGTGGAGACGGCTCATGGCCCGCGTGCCATGGCTTGTGGTGACGCTTTTTGCCGGCCTTGTCAATGTCGGCATTATGTCGTCGCTGCAAAGTTATGAGGCCGGATCGTTAACATTTGTGCTTTTCTTTGTGCCGTTGATCACCGGACTTTCAGGAAATATCGGCATCCAGTGCAGCACCATTTTAGTCCGCAGCATGGCCACCGGAGGCCTATCTGCCGGGACGAAGGGGGAGGCGATCCGCAAAGAGATGACGATCGGAGTCTCAACAGGGATGATCTTTGGGATTTTAGCCGGCCTCTTCGTCTGGGGTCTTGACCTGATTGGGCTTTCCGCGATCGAAGTGAACCCGACGATTGTAGGTATTATTGTCTGCGTGGGACTTTGGGGAGCTTGTATTGCAAGCACATCTTTGGGTGTCTTTTCTCCGCTCTTTTTTGCTCGGATCGGGGTTGATCCTGCCATTGCTGCAGGCCCGATTGTCACCGCCTTTAACGACTTTCTGTCGATGTCGATTTACTTTTTAATCGCCATGGGCCTGAACGCTCTTTTGTTTTAAAGGACAACCGTTTTCAACTTTTGTTATAACCCTGGATTTGGATTAAACCAAAGCCTTCCCAATTGAATCGCTGCCCCGACTTGATAGCCGAGAACAAAAGAGGATACGAGGTTTGCCACTAGTTCGGCTTCACCCGGGGTTCCTTTGATAGACACATCGATTCTGGGTATCCAATTCAATGCTCCAGCCATTAAATTGAAAACTGTCGCGATTTTACCGGGTATGGCATTAGAAATGAGCTCTTTCAGGCCCTTATTTACTTTATCTTGGTTGTATTGATTTGCGTCCTTTTGGTGGGGAGCGGCTGTTCTACTGTCGGTTATTGCACTTTGATGCATAAGGACATCGTCCACCACCGTGTTGTTCAACCACAATCCGGCTAACACTCCAACGGCAAATGTCGTGATCCACTGGACTGGGTTTGCATAAGCGTTCAAAGCCCCAAGAACTAAACACCCGCCTGCATAACAACCAGAACTAATTGATATTTTCATGGGAGCTATTCTACCATTTTTCTCCTCTAAATATCAAGAAAACTTGACCTGAAAAAGAGGGCTCAAAATTTAAGTTCATAGATAATCCTAAATTAAAGGAGGAGATTGGTCAAAAAACACGTTCAAATCTATCCAAAAGTAGTCATTTTTTAGGGTAAAAAAGCGGGAGGTAAATTCGTTGCTATTTTGCACTAATTCGAGTATCCTTGAGCTTAGAATTTGTTCACTTTTTATCGCTTTTTTTGAGGAAAATTGTCGCTAACGAATAAGCACCTGAAAGACCTGCTTCCCTCTCTTCTCCGTGAAATTGACGGCAAAAGACATCTGCGGCCCGATTTGGTGTTGGAAGGGTGGCATCAGATCATTGATGAAAAATGGCGCCCCATGACGCAAGCTATTTCTTTTGAAAAAGGCTCTCTTATGGTAAAGGTTAGAAACGCAGCGTTGTATAGTATACTGGTCCAGCAGGAAAAAGAGAAGCTGCTGAACAAACTGCAGAAAAAGTTTCCGGAAGCCGAGATAAAGAACATTATTTTTCGCATAGGATAATTAAAAGGTATGACGACGATGACAGAAGATGAAAATAAAAACACCTACGATGCAAGTTCGATCACTGTCTTGGAAGGTCTTCAAGCGGTACGCGAAAGGCCGGGGATGTACATTGGCGATACGCATACGGCAGGTCTGCATCAACTTGTTTTTGAAGTGGTCGACAACTGTATTGACGAGGCCTTAGCTGGCTATGCCACTGAAATTACCGTTGCCTTGCATAAAGACGGTTCTGTCCTCGTTGAAGACAACGGCCGCGGCATTCCTGTCGGTCGACATGAAAAAGAATCGGTGAAACAGGGTCGCGACGTTTCTGCGCTGGAAGTCGTGATGACCATCCTCCATGCCGGCGGTAAGTTTGATAAGGCGACCTACAAAGTCTCAGGAGGTCTTCACGGTGTCGGTGTCTCTTGCGTGAATGCGCTTTCGAAAAAACTTCTCGTCCAAGTTCATCAAAATGGGACCGCTTATGAGATGGAGTTCTCCCGGGGCAAACCGCAGCATGCTTTAAAAACAATCGGCTCAACATCTAAGCGCGGTACCATTGTCCATTTCTGGGCCGATGAAACGATCTTCAGCGTCACCAACTACGACTACGATCTCTTACTCAGGAGGCTGAGAGAACTTGCTTTCCTTAATAAGGGGATC
>DASUCX010000022.1:0-9385 GCA_036275855.1 Rhabdochlamydiaceae bacterium | reverse complement strand
CAAGTAATCGATCTGACAGCCTTTTCGCCTAGCTCTAGCTGTTTGAAGATAAGGTGCTGCAAAGATCACTTCATCAGCAGGAATTCCAAGAACGCTCTGTAGGATAGCGCCATTGCTGATCACCAAATTCTCGAATTGCAGTCCCATGATGGAGTGCCATCCAAGAGGCAGTTTTCTCACCTTTCCCGCTTCTATTTGTTCGTAATTGGGTTGGATATATTTTAAATAAAAACGGAGATAATTATCGCTTAAGCGGTAACGGCTGATTTTAGATTTTTTCTTTTTTGCAAACGACCACGTATAGTCACGAGCTAAAAAGCCCGATTCAGATAGTTCAGTCAGAGCTGCGCTCAAATCGCCTCCTTTTGAGAGACTTAGTTTTTCAGCGATTTCTGTTGTGGATAGATGATTCTCCACTAATATTTGAACAATTTGTTTGTAAAAGGATCCTTTATGTTGAAAAAGATCATGGAAGATTTGGTTAAACTCTAGGAATAAAAGTCCTTCAGAATCAAAACACAATCTTTGAATATTACCCTCTGCAGTCAGGTCAGGCCTCAGTTCTTCAAGATAGCGAGGAATCCCACCTGTAATCGCGAGGATTTTAAACTTTTCATATGAGCCGACAACACCAGGCCAATCATTCCAAAAAGCGTTGCATTCAGAAAGAGAAAGTTCTTTTAATAAAATGCGTAGAGAAACTCTCCCATAAAATCCAGTGCTGCTAAGAATGTTTTTCTGAATCCATGTAGAATTAGAGCCTGTAATGATCATCACTAGGTCGATGTTTTTTTTAAAGTGGAGATCCCAAGCCGTCTTGAGTTTTGGCATGAAAGTTGCATCTTTTGATCCCATCCACGTGATCTCATCCAGAACAATCAGTACGCGTCCTTTTTTTGTCGCTTGAGCAAGATCGTAAAAAAGATTGCCCCAATTGTCAGAACGGTAGGTCGGTAGCTGGTGTTCCTGCAGTTGCCTTAAAAATTCCTCCCGCTGATCTTTAGCGGTCACCCCATCGATGGGGGGAATACCAGATAGAATGATAGATTTTTTGAACCTTTTAGCATATTCTTCAGCCAGACGGCTTTTTCCTATTCTTCTACGCCCTCTGATGACAACAAGGCTGGCGTTCTTTTTCTGAGCGAGTCCTATCAGGGATTCGTATTCTTTCTCCCTTCCAATGAATTTTGTCATATCCAGTTCCCCTAGAATGGTAAAAGCTATTTTGTCGCGTCCATTTTATGGTATCAAAAGTCTCCCCAAATGTGCAAATGCTAATTTGGGGAGGAATGAGAATTTCTTATGTAACTGATTTTAAGTTGGTTGATATTTAATGGAGGCTTTTTAAGAAATCCCAAAGATCGATTCCGGCTTTCAGCAGAAGTTTCTGTACCGTGTTGATGGGAAGGCCCATGACGTTGTAGTAACACCCTTCCATGCGAGAGACGATCAAATTTCCACTTTTTTCAATCGCATAGCCGCCGGCTTTGTCGAGAAAGTAGCAGTGGGTATGGAATTTGTTGATCTGGTCGGGAGTCAGTGTGTGGAAGAGAAGTTTTGTCTCTTCAAAATCGGTGTAAACCTCGGGGCCGCGGCGGACGGTGACTCCGGTGGTAATCGATTGCCAATTCCCAGAAAAAGTCGTTAGGAAGTCTGCGGCTTCATGTTCATCGCGGGGTTTATTGTAGAGCTTGCCTTTGCAAAAGACGACCGAGTCTGCTGTGAGGATCACGTCTTTGGGGAACCGGATGGAAAGGGTTTCAGCTTTTTTCTGAGAAAGTAGCATGGCATGCTTGGCAGGATTGCCTTCAAACGGGATGGAATCTTCATCAAAATCTGAAGCGACTTGGATAAATGGCAGTGAAAAAAAATCCAGGATCTCTCGGCGGCGTGGGGATTGGGACCCTAAAATAATATTCATTTTTTAATTTTTTTCGGAGTCGAGGTAGGGGCTGGCGTGTAGTCCATGTAATCGACCCAAATCGGCGAGCTCCATGCGATGTGGCCATCTTGCTGAGTGACACGGAGGTAATAGAACACAAAATGCGGTTTGTCATCAGGAGAGGCTAGGGCGCATTTAGAGAGATGTTCAGAATCATCAAAAGCAAAGTCGAAGGCAAACTCTTTTATGGGGAAGTGTTTCAGAGGGACTCCATTGCGTAAAAGAACGGCCTCTTTTAACGGAGCGGTCCCTGCAACGTAGCCGATAATGTGGCGATTGATCACAAGGCCCGGTTTTGCCTTGGTATTGAGTTCTCCGCCCATGCCGGTGCCAGCGATGTTAAGGCCGACAATTATGCGGGCGCCTGTGGTTGCGTAGCACGATCTGTGGGTCAGGGCGGCGACCATGGCCTCTTTCGTCTGGTCGGTCGATAGGATGGCTGTGAGGCCTGAACTATATTGGACTTGGTCGTTTTCAAAAAAATCGGCATAGATGCCCCGGTCGTCAAGGCCGCCGGCGACAAAACCAAAACGACGATTTTTTTTGAGCGCGTTCAAAATTGAGCCGGTTTCGGATTCTTGAACCCCTTTTTTGGAGGTAGAGCGGATAGGACGGGTATTCCCTTCTTTGGCAGTGCATTCAGAGGAACCCCAGGCATTGTAGATCTCGACGACTTTTTCGAGTTCCGGATCGAGGTGTTTAAAGTCAGTCTCATATCCTTTTCCCATGGTAAAGCATGGGATTATGAGTGCCTCTTTCGGATTGAGAAGTTTTTGGAGTTTAGGAAGGACATTGCTTTTTGCTTCTTTTTTTCTCAGGAGAGGTTTTAGATCTTTGAAATAGACGATTTGGCGCAACCCCTCTTCTGCAGGATACTGGAAACCGAGGAACGTGCAAAACCGCTGCTCTTCATTAAATTCAGCGACTTGGCTCGAGATCTGTTTCCACATGTCGGGAGGAGTCTCGTCACTGCTTTCAAAAGGAGATGTCGCATAGAATTGGAGGGCTTTTTCGTCGCGGAATTCTCGGAGGCAGGCTTCGAGGCTCTCATGCGCATCGTTTTTCTCCGATTCTGCGTGGAGCAGGCCCCAGCAAATGACATGGATCGATTCAGGAAGGCATTTAATCGGAGCAGAATAGTATTTATCGCCTGTTTTCAAGTTATGGAGCTGGATTTTGTAGACGCCCGCTTCATTGAAATAGAGGTTGGGAAGATTGATAAAGCCGGTTTCTGGAATGAACAGTTTCCAGTTGAGATTTTCACGTTGATTCTCATAGCTCAGTTCGATGAGGCTCCCTTCCGGAGCGTAATTCGTCAAGTTGCCATATTCGTCTTCAAAACGGACGAGCACATCGAACCGTTTATTTTTAGCGACGAGTGATGGCGCAATGATGCGGATATTATGCAGAACATTTCCTCGGACATCTAAGTGGAACGTCTCTTGTTCTTTGAAATCGCCCTTTCCGCGGGGATCGATGTAGAGGTGGAAAGGTCTTCTACGCTGGACATTGAGCTGGCATCGATTGCCGGTGTCTTTCCCTTTGACCGTCGATCCCATGTAGATGATGAAATTCTCACCTGCTTTGACCTCTGCCGGAAGAACAAACTCGAAGACCTGCGTCATTTTGTCGCTTTTATCCACAGCTTTTGCTGGAATCCCTTTTCCATCAGGAAGCTGAGCCCAAATCACGTTCTTTTTGATTTTTGTGTTGGTCTGTGGAAGCTGCCAATCGATTGGCCGTCCTTTGGTCGCGAGATCGAAGCGGAGCTTTGCTCCTTTGGGTATATTGACAGCAGGTGTATAGACGAAACGGAAGTTTCCCGCTTCTCCGGCATAACAGCCCATCGGCTCACAGACACAAATCGATCGACGCATAGGTAATGACCACAATTTTTTTAAAAAGAACTTTTCATTGATTTTGCCTGAAAATTGCATTTGTGATCAATGATTGAGATTTGTATAGTCTCCGGCATGAATGTTTACCGGTGTGCTGCGATTGGGGGATTGTGTGCTGTGATTGGGGGATCTATTGGAGGGATTGTCGGGGTTCGTTCTTTGTATGAAATCGTTTTTTCGGAGATAATGCGCGCAGCCTGTAACCATGCCCTTGCAGGCTATCCAGATCAACCCTATGTTGTTAATCCTGATCTCATTCCTCAGGGTTTGCTCTTCAAGTATATAGTGATCGGGGCAGTGATTGGCGCTTTAGTTGGTGTGGTTTGCGCTGTCGCATTTAACCGTCTTTTCGGAGACAAAAAAGAATCAAATTAAATTTAACCGTACCCATTAAGGTTCTGTCTCTGGCGCGACCTGAGTAAAATTTTTACAATTCCTTCTGCACGGATTCTCTTTCTACGCTTGCAAAAACTGGTGCTGTTGCAGTAATCTATAGCCTATAAAATTGCACGGAGTGCATGACTTTATACTTTCAGAATAAAAATTAAATGGAGGGCTCAATGACCTGGAGAGTCACGCCAACGCTATCAGAAAGCGCGCAAAAAGCAATCAGTGATTACTTATCTGCCCGAGGAGAAGTTGATAAGATTAAAGTTAAATACACCATGGAGGATGCTACCTTCGTCGGCCAATATCTGAGCCGAGATATTTTTTCAAAATATGTATTTTTTTATTCACTAAATAAATTTAATAAATCTGTTGCTGCAGATGTTTCTATAAATAACACCCCAGGCGAAGTTTTTAGCTTATTCATATCTTATCCAAGATTCATGCGAGAAATATTTCCTGAGATCCAGCCAGACGCCTTCAACACAAAGGAAGGGTTAGAAAAACTTCAAAAGAGCCTGGAAGAGAGAGGGGAGTACCAAGCATATAAAAAAGATGAATGGTTTAAATACCAGGAGCTTAAAACAGCTAAAAAGGCCTATAAAAAAGCGTTAGAGAATCTTTTTAAGAAAGAAAATGTGGATGGCAAAACAGTCGAAAACTTTACAACTGATCGAGAGATCATAGGCTTGGTTAACAGGAGATCTGATGGTGAGGAATAAACGATTGTTTCAGAAGGCTCGTCAGCTGTTTTTTGTATTTTGGCTTTCTCATATCTTCATTCCTCCAGATGCACCCAATATTTGCAAGTGGGTGCATTTGGAAGGTTTTTTCTGGCGGCAGGTTCCGCTAAATCTACCCAATTAGTTCAATTGGGTAGATTTTGGTGATAAGTGCAATCTATTGATTTATAGTCACTTATTTGATGAGAAACAAGTGTTCCCAAACTTGGTTGGGGTCCATCTTAAGCTGCTTTGTCAAATAGTAGTCAGCAACTGCGGCCTTTCGTTTCATTTTTTGCTTAAAAGAGACACATGTACCCGTCTCCCTAGAAAAATCCAAAATGTCACGAATGTTATGAAAGAAAATGGCCTTCGGAAATTCTTGACTGATCCTTCCCATCACAACAACCTCTTCATTACCGCCCAGGGGTATGGATTCTTCTTCAACCAAAATAGAACCAGCAACCCCATTATCAACCCAATCGGGAAGAAGATGTTCTTTCATCCAGGAAATTGTTTTTGGGGGATATAGCACAGCAGTATGGTACCACCCCTCACCCGGCCTAGCTCCTTTATTATGCATATTACTGAGTTCCCATCCGTAAGCATAAGACTCGTCATCCGCATTCAGAAAGGCAAGAGCATCACGGACGTTTCTTGCAGAGATGTTGACGCCTTGAGACAGTGAAAGGACATATCGACCTTCAGGCGTCGCCTTGGTCAATTCATTAATCCCTGTGGAAACAGAATCAACCCTTGTTTGCAAAACAGTAAGATGATTGTTAATTTTCATCCCCTGAAGAGCATTGAGAACCGGATCTTGTGGTTTAGTCGCCACGAGGATATGCAATTCAAAATCTGTGGAAAGCTCTTTCTCAATCTGTTCTAAATAAGGCCTGATAATCTGAGCGCTACTCTCTCCAAATGAACGCACCCAGACAGTCACATCTGGTCTGGCAACTAGGTTGCAATTGATCAAAATCAAAACAATAAAGCATTTAATCCATTTTTTCATGTTTCTCTCCGGCTTTTTCCAGTTTATGCGCACTCAAAATAAAATCCCAAACAGAAACGAATCAAATTAAAACTTAATCCTACGGCCATTATTCCTGGTTTAGAACTCTCTTTTGGGCTATAATGACTCGTACTATGCTATTAAGACGATGCTTAGCCCGTTTGCTCGATTATGGGTTATTTTATTGCTGCTCGGTCTTTCTTTCGCTGGTGGTTCCTGTTGAGGTCAATGAAAATTTTTACTTTTATTTTGCCTTGGCAGTTCCGTTGTTTTGGGCCCCCCTTGAAGCGTTTTTGATCACCAGATACGAGACGACTCCCGGTAAGAAACTTTTTGGAATCACCGTTCCCGGTTTAACAGGGAAAGAAAGTCTTAAAAGGGCCTTCTTTTTGGGCAAACGGCCCGGAGCTATCAGTGAGAAAAAAATCCCGTATTGGCGGTATCTTTTCGCGTTGATGATCGCTTGTTCGGCGGGAAGCGGCCTCTTCTATGGAAAAGACATCTCTGAAGCGGCGGTCCATTATGAACAACAAGTGGCAGATGCGGGCTGGGTCGAATATATCGCGAATAATGGAAAATTTTCTGTCCACTTCCCGAAGAAGCCCGTCGATGTCTCCAAAACCGTCGAAACAGAAAGCGGCGATCCGATCAACCTCAGCGAAGTCAAAGCGGTGAAAGATGCCGCTTTTTCAGTCAGTTATTTAGATCTTCCTAGGAAATGGAAACTTTTTAGTTCGAATACCCTTCTCAAAGGGGCCATGAAAGTGGTCCATGAGCATATGCCTGGGACGGAAATGGTCGATCAAAAAATCGTCAAACATAAAAATTATCCAGCGATGGATTTTAAGATGAAAGATGGCCAGAACCATATTGAAGGGCGCCTCATCCTAGTCGGCAATACTCTGTACCGATTAATGGTGGTCTATTATCCGGACACACCTCGAGAGGAGCAGCACGAAACATTTATGAATTCTTTTGATTCAATAGCTCCTTGATCCAAAAGACGAGAGGTTTCGCAGAAGGGTTTTGCTCTTCAGCGTCGCGCCAATGAAGATGGCTGATCAGATCTTGTCTTTCGATATAACCCCGTTTTTTCCAGAAATTCTCCAGTGAAACATGGTCTTTCGGTTTTCTAGGGTGATTTTTGGGGCGCAAGAGGTTAGAGAGGCAGATTCTGTTAAACCGTTTAAGGTGTTTGGCATGCTCTTCCCGGATATCGAAGAAATGATGGGCGATGCCTCTTCCTCGATACGGTTTTAAAAGCGTGCAGATGCCGAAATAATAAAAGTCGGATGGTTTCAGGTGATTTTCAAGGAACGGTTTTTGTAGCACAGCAGAGTGCTCATCGAATGGTGCGCCATAGGTAACTCCAACAATTTTAGGTCCATCGAAGACGAGCACCGCAATCGAATCTTTCAGCTGGCTTAAGGTTTTGAAATACTGCGTATCTTCTTCGACATGGTCGAGCCGCATGTAGGGGAACTCTTTTAAAACCTCATTGCGGACCTTCACAATGCTGGGGATATAGGTTTTAATTCCGGCCCCATGTAATGCGCGGAGTTTTATATCAGGTGTCATTCTTTACAACCCTCCTCAAAAATCTCTAAATCGATTAACCTAACTCCGTGTTCAAACTTAACCCCGGAGCCTAAAAATGGCCAAGCTTTATTTTCGGCATGGAACAATGGGAAGCGCAAAAACCCTTAATCTACTTGCAGTTGCGCATAATTATCGCCAGCAAGGTAAAAAAGTTTTGCTGATGAAACCCGATATGGACACCCGTTTTGGAAGAGAAAATATTAAATCGCGCGCAGGTCTTCAATGCGAGGCTGATATACTCATTGGACCGACAACAGATCTTCTCCAAATCAACTATGAAGGCGTCAGCTGCATTCTGGTTGATGAAGCCCACTTTTTGTCGATGGAGCATATTGAACAGCTCAGGGACATTGCCCTCGACAAAGATATCCCCGTCATCTGCTATGGACTGAGGACCGATTTCCGGACAAAGCTCTTTACCGGATCGCTTCGTTTGATGGAGCTCTCCGATTCCATCGAAGAAGTGAAAGCGACCTGCTACTACTGCAACCGGAAATCGATCATGAATCTCCGGCATGTTAATGGGAAAGCGACCCTCGAAGGTCCGGTGATCCAACTGGGGGCTGAGGAGAAGTATTTTCCTGTTTGCTACCGGTGCTATCGGCAACAGCTGGAAGAGGCCGGTCAGAGAAGATCTGCCGCGATGGCCGTCCGGTAGTTTTTCATCAACTCCACCATGAAGTGAAGATTATGGATCGTCGTTAAGGTTAGTGCTGTGATCTCGCGCGCTTTGAAAAGGTGGTTAAGATATGCCTTGGTAAAGTGTCTGCAGGTATTGCATGTACATTTTCTTTCAATCGGCTCGAATTGAGCCGCATACTCGCTTTTCGTCAGGTTGACAGCGCCACCACCCGTGAGAGCCATTCCATGCCGCGCCGCACGTGTTGGATACGAACTGTCGTACGTATCGATTCCTAGCGGAATACAGGCCGTGATTGATTCCAGATCGCCAATGCCCAAAAGATGATTTGGTTTTTCGACAGGAAGCGACGGCATCATGGCTGTGAGCATCCCGATCATCTGCTCTTTGGTCTTGCCCATACTTCCTCCGATCGCAAACCCGTCGAAGGAAAGTTTTGAGAGGACCTCGCAGCTTCTTTGCCTTAAATCAGGGTCGATCCCTCCATGGATCACGGCATAGATCGCTTGATCCTGGGGATTTTTCAGATGTTCTTGAAGCGATCTCTCTTCCCATCGGTGGGTTCTTTCTAACGACTCAGCAAGCTTTTCCCGATCGATATGATAGGGCGGCAGTTCATCGAACGGGATAATGATGTCGGCCCCTAAGTTTTTCTGCGCCTGAATCGAGCTCTCCGGTGTCAGGAGGATTTTTTTGCCGTCTCGATAAGATCTGAATAAAACTCCGTCTTCAGTGATTTTTAACACCGAGCCATCAGTTTTCTTTGTCCCTTGGCTTTTGAGCTCGCTCGCGACCGATCCGTATGCCAAGCTGAACACCTGGAATCCCCCGGAGTCAGTAATGATTGGAAGCTGGCGGTTGATGAAGGTGTGAATCCCCCCGCCGTCACGGACGATTTCAGTTCCCGGTTGCAAGAGCAAATGGTACGTGTTGCAGAACATCAGCTGCAGGCCGATCTCTTGTACGGTTTTATTGTCGAGGGCTTTTAAGGTTCCATTTGTCCCAACCGCAACGAAGTTGGGGGTGTCGATGGTCCCATGCGGCGTATGGATGCGGCCGACCCGGGCTCTCGATTTGGAAGACGTATGAAGAATTTCAAATTGCATTGGTAAATTTCTTAAGAGGATTGAAAAAAAATGCTGCAATCGAGACCAGGCCAATCACGACCGATTTGACGAGGTA